>JAEWZB010000018.1 GCA_023395515.1 Bacillota bacterium | reverse complement strand
ATAGAAGAGAGTGCCGACAAAACTAGGTATCAACTGAAAAGCGCCAAGGGACGGGGTCATTGGCACAATTATGTGTCAACACCCCGACCTTTGATTCTGCTCCTAATTTACGCATTTTCAGTTTCATGGGGGAGTTTGTCGCTATAATTATTCAGGTTGAAGCCTGTTATTCTAACACGGCCTGACGTCCCCTTACCATCTGCTGACTGTCAAATTTAACAAATACCCTTCTTAGGTATGATTTATTACCACAGTCATACCTGAAGAAGGAGTATTTGTTAAATAAACCTTGGTTTTATAGGGGGTTAATCTTCTTGTTGATTGTGAAAGTTGAGTTATTTATTGCCATTCAAATTCTTCAACTCTTGCTGTTTCAAAAATAAATTCTCCAACTACTGTTTTGCCGTCAACTGCATAAACAGGTATTATTTTTTTACCTTCTTGTTGATTTTTTTGCATCTGAGCAATTGCTTCTTCACGAGTAGTTGGTATTTCTTCATTTAAATCTTTATTCAAAATATATCCTTCAATACCATCTATAGATTCTGCTGCAATTAAATCAAGTTCTTGTTCTGGAATGAATAAGCTAGAACCATAAGTTTGTCCGTTATCATTAATTCTTACTGCTTTGAGTGAACTATCAATAGTATCAATATCCAGTTCTAAAGATTCTAGAGTATCAAGATTTTGTCCTAAAGGTGCTTTTACCAGAATAGGGCCTAAATAGCAATTAGGCGTTCTATTCGTAGTGTATGTATTATAACCATTGCCATTGTAAGCTCTAGCTTGCCCTTGACCATAATAATACTCAGAACCTAAATTTCTCCCTGTATATACTAGTAATGCTTTATTAGTGCCTGTATTAGTATTGTAAGACCATGTTGAGGATACTTTTAGAGTGCCACTGCTATTATATAATCTTGCCATCGCTCCCATATCGCCAACTGCTGCTGTGCCTTTAAGATTTACTTGAGTGGCGCTGTCAGCACCAATATTCGTATAAGTATAACAGTATGAAACGGAATCATAGTTTTTGCCGTTAGCTGAAAAACTAATCCATGTGCCCATTGTACTACTGTCTGCAAGTGCCACGCCAATTGAGGTAAATAATAGCGCCCCAACTAAAAAAGCAGAAAACATTTTAGAATATTTTTTTAACATAACTTATGCCTCCTAATTATAATTGTAGTATTTGGGGAATAAAATTTGCCAGAAACCTCCTTCCTTTATACTCCCTACACAAGTGCCCCAGAAAGGTGTAATATTATATAACCTACTTTTGTGTGGGGGACTTCGCTCTTAAATCAACTGCTCTGATACTGCTTGTTGATTTGAGAGTAGGTATTTAAATGATTAAGCATTTAAATTAATGAGTGAGTTTTTTCTAAATTAATAAATAAACCGCTCGCAAAACCCAAATAATATACCTATAGAAACAAATACCCCCATTGAACCCAAAAATATTTCATCATAAATTCCCGCGCATATTCTTCATGCAGTATGTTAAGCTGTAGGCCGGAATACCATAAGAGTATAATCAAAACTAATACAGATACTAAATATAGTGCGATTTTTCTGAATACTTTTAGTAATTACCTCCCCATAACTTGCTTTAAGTATCAATGTATTTATGGAGATATTCATAATTAAAATAGGGTTAATATGCATTTAAATCTCATGGCTTAGTAAAAATAAATATTAATTCAACAGGCTAATTTTGCTAGTCGAAGCTCCAACTGCAAACATCTTACAACATAACAAAAAACATTTATACCATTATATGGTGTTATAACCATTTTCAATGGTGAACGGTCTTGGGATGAAAGGAAAGCAGGAAATCATAATTCCATTTGCGGGATTAGGGTTACTCGTGAGGTAATTTGATAGTAGACGAATTAGGGGCTAGTTATTAAAAATAAACCTGCGCCAACAAAACAGGGGACAGCTCTCTTTATTAATAGAGGTCTGTCCCCTTCGTTTACCTAATAAACGAGCTATTTTTGGCGGGCGGTTTCCATTTCCCGCAGGGCTTTGCGGTCGACTTTTTTCATGTTGGTACGGGGAATATCCTCCAGGAATTCCACATATCTCGGTACTTTATAAGCGGCTAAAGAGCCGCGGCAGAATTCTATGACTTCTTCGGTGGTCATAGTTTCACCTGGTTTGAGGACTACAAAGACTTTAACCGATTCGCCGCGGACCGGGTCGGGCACTCCTATGGCACCGGCATCAAGTACTTTAGGATGAGTATAAAGCAGCTCGTCTATATCCCGGGGATAGATATTAAAACCGCTGGATATGATCATATCTTTAGTCCGGCCTACGATGGTGATATAGCCGTCTTCATCCATGGTAGCAATATCCCCGGTGTAAAACCAGCCATCCTTAATGGCATTAGCCGTTTCATCCGGCCTATTCCAGTATTTTTCGATGATCAACGGGCCTTTTAAAAGTAATTCCCCTGGCTCTCCGATGGGCATTTCCTCTACACCATCTTTCAAGTCCACAATTTTTACATCCATATCCGGGAAAGGTATGCCTACCGTGCCGGGTTTACGTTTGCCTTTAGGATTGACCATGACTCCGTTGGTAGTTTCTGAGCCACCAAAGCCTTCAATGATAGTAGAACCAGTGATTTCCTCAA
>JAEWZB010000048.1 GCA_023395515.1 Bacillota bacterium | reverse complement strand
AATTTGTCCTGAGGCCATCGAGGAAATGCAAAATATAATGCAAGCTATAAGAGCCATTAGAAATATAAGGGCAGAATTTAATATTAATCCGGGCGCCAAAATTGAGGCGATAATAGTTATGCGCGATGATGCTAAAAAAGAAGCTTTCGTTCTGAATAAATCATATATAGAGTCTATGGCTAATGTAAAAGAATTAAGTATTGCCGATAGTTTAGCTGCTAAACCTAAACAAGCTTTATCAGCTCATACTCCTTTAGGGGAGATTTATGTACCTTTAGAAGGGGTTATTGATGTAGAAAAGGAAGTGGCCCGTTTAGAAAAGGATTTAAAAAATGCGGAAGAAGAACTAAAAAAAGCTTTCGCTAAACTTAACAATGAAAGCTTTATTGCTAGAGCTCCCCAAGAGGTAATAGAGAAGGAAAAAGGTAAAGCAACCGAAGCAAAACTTAAAAAGGAAGGTATAGAACAACGATTACAAATTTTGAAAAATTCATAGAAGAACATTTATATAATTTAAGTTCATTAGGTAGTAAACCTGGTCTGGAAAGAATTAATACCTTACTGGAAGCTATAGGCAACCCCCAAGCAGGGCTAAAATATGTGCATGTATGCGGAACTAATGGTAAAGGCTCAACTTCATTGATTATGGCCAATATACTTAGTGCCGCGGGATATAAAACGGGGAGATTTACGTCTCCTCATATTCATTCCTACTTAGAACGCTTTACTATTAATGGGGAAATGATAACTGCCCCGGAATTAAAAAAATATGTTGATGAAATAGAAAGAGTAATTGCCGTAACTTTTGTTAATGATAAAGTTAGGCCTACTGAATTTGAGCTTTTAACTGCTATTGCGCTGCAATGGTTTAAGGATAACCGGGTAGATATGGTAGTAATGGAAGTGGGCATGGGAGGACTTTATGATTCTACTAATGTAATTATTCCTGAAGTTAGTATTATAACTAGTGTGGACCTAGATCATGTAGAATTTCTGGGTCATTCCATCGCCGAAGTGGCGCACAATAAGGCGGGTATTATAAAACGGGAAGTACCGGTAGTTATAGGAGAATTAAGTTCCCCGGCTTACGAGGTCATAGAAAAGAAAGCTCAGCAAGAAAGTTCTCCTATATATAGAAGTGTAATGACTAAAATACTAAGCGCCCAGCCCTTAGGACTAAGAGGTTATGAAATTGAGGTAAAAATGATCTCTTTAGAATTGGAAAAAGCATATTATTCTTTAGCGGGTGATTACCAACTGGAGAACTTAGCTACGGCATTAACTGCGGTGGAAGTTTTAAAACAAAAAGCTTACCATATCTCGAAGGAAGATATTATAACGGCCTTAGCCCATTTAAAAATTGGAGGACGTTTGGAAGTAATTAATGAAGACCCTTTAGTTATAGCTGATGTAGCTCATAATCCTCACGGAGCTAAAGCATTAAATAAAGCTCTGGCTAGTTTATTACCGGCTAAACCTAAAGTGCTTTTATGTGGAATAGTGGATGATAAAGATGCTCAAGGCATTCTGCAAAACCTGGATAATAACACTACCAGTTGTGTTATTACCAGACCTGAAGGCAGGCGGGGCAAGGAATGGCAGCGCTTAGAAATCATTTGGCGGGAATTGTATCCGCAAAAACCGGTTAAGGCTATTGAAAGTATTGAAGAGGCCGTTGATTATAGCCTAAAACAACTTAATAAGGATGAATATCTGCTTATTTGTGGTTCTTTTTACATTTTAGACCGAGCCCGGCGAATGTTTACGAACCTTTAAGCTTTTCTTAACAAATTATTAACATGGATAAGCCGAGGGTTTTGTTATACTATCGATAAGGCAATTAAAAGCTAGAAATAAGGGTATATATAGCAATGAGGAGGAATTATCAGTGGTATTTAAATTAAAACCAAGAGACGACAAGTTTTTTGGTTTTTTTGATGAATTAGCCGATGCCCTTTGTGATGCAGCAGCCATCTTAAAAACTTATTTTGAAGACCAAACCGAAGCTCATGAATATTTAAGCCAGCTTAATGAGTTTGAAGAAAAAGGTGACCAGACCATAGCTACGGTAATGGCTCAAATTAATAGTTCCTTTGTGACCCCTTTTGATAGGGAAGATATTCTGCTTTTAAGCCGGGAACTAAATAATGTCTTAGACCATATTCAAGGCACTATGGAAAAAATCGTTATATACAAGGCGGGGAAAACTAATGACCCTCATGTATTCAAACTAGTTAAGGTCTTAGAAGAAGCCTGTAAAGAAATTAGAGAAGCTATTTTTAAACTGCCTGATATTAGAACTAAAAATAAAGAAATTCTGGAATCTTGTGAAATAATTAGAGGTTATGAACATGAAGGGGACTATCTTTATAGAGCAGGGATGGCCCTTCTTTTTGAGCATACCGAAAATGTAGTTGATATTATCAAATGGAAAGAAATCTATGAACATCTCGAAACAACTCTGGATTATTGTGAGAATGTGAGTAACCTCTTAAAGGGAGTTGCAGTAAAGTATGTTTAGTCTTGCTTTAGTATTAGCCGTAATTTTCTTAGCACTATGTTTCGACTATATTAATGGATTTCATGATACAGCCAATGCTATCGCCACATCTGTTTCGACTAAAGCGTTAACTCCCCGCCAAGCTATAATTATAGCAGCATCTTTAAACTTTATGGGGGCTCTTAGTGGGACTGCTGTAGCTGCCACCATAGGTAAGAGTATTGTACCTCCCGAAGTTATAACCCCCCTAATTCTTATCGCGGCCCTTATTGGGGCGATTTTTTGGAATCTTTTTACCTGGTATTTTGGCATACCCAGCAGTTCTTCTCATGCTTTAATTGGAGGATTAAGCGGCGGTGCTATAGCCGGATTTGGTTTTCAGGCGGTAAACTGGGTAGGTTTTATTAAAATATTAACCGGCCTTATAATTGCTCCCTTGATTGGATTCGTGGCAGGAAGCTTGGTCATGACCTTATTATTCTGGATTTTTAAAAAGGCTTCCCCGGCCCAAACTAATAACAAGTTTCGTAAGTTACAAGTCTTATCTGCGGCTATGGCTTCTTTTGCCCATGGTTCCAATGATGCTCAAAAATCTATGGGAATCATTACCATGGTTTTAGTGGCAGGAGGATTTTTAACTACTTTTGAAGTACCTTTATGGGTAAAGATTGCTTGTGCTTTAGCCATGGCGGCAGGTACTGCAGTAGGAGGCTGGAAAATAATACGTACTATGGGCGGGAAAATATTTAGAATTGAACCTATAAATGGTTTTGCCGCTGACTTTACTTCTTCGCTGACTATATATAGTGCCAGCTTAATGGGAGCCCCAGTTAGTACTACTCATGTAGTATCATCTTCTATTATGGGAGTAGGGGCGGCTAAAAGATTAAAAGGGGTCAGGTGGAATATTGCCCGCCAAATTATTATAGCTTGGTTTATTACTATTCCTTTGTCAGGTCTGGTGGCTATTTTAGTTTATGAATTAATTAAATTTTTTATATAGACTTTTAATTTTTAGAATTTTTTGTATAAAAACATCGCGAATATTTTCACATAATGTTAAAATAAGATAAAGTGTAATAAGTCAAAGGAGTGGGGGGCTTGAAGGTATTTAAAATACCCGAGGCGACAGTAATGCGTCTTTCCGTTTATTCTAGGTACTTACATCAACTAATTGGTGAAGGTGTAGAAACAGTATCATCAGGCGACATAGCCCGCGGTGTAGGAGTTAGTTCTGCTCAAGTGAGAAAAGATCTAGCTTATTTTGGCGAGTTTGGAACCCGGGGTGTAGGTTACAGGGTAGAAGAATTATTTGGTCATCTCATGAAAATTTTAGGGTTAGACCGACGCTGGAATATAGCGATTATTGGTGCCGGTAAACTGGGGTCTGCTTTAGCGTTGTATCAAGGTTTTACCGAACGTGGTTTTTCCATAGGAGCAGTACTGGATGTAGATGAAAAAAAGATTGGCACTAAATTAGGTGATCTGGTAGTTGAACCATTTGAGCTACTTCAGGAGAGAATTAAGGAAAGGGGCATTAATCTGGGAGTAGTTACTGTACCGGCCGTGGCGGCCCAGGATGTAACTGATCAATTAATAGATGCAGGTGTCCAAGCTATACTGAATTTCTCCCCCCGGGTCTTAAGAGTACCTAATAAGGTTATTCTAAGAAATGTCGATTTATCAGTTCATTTAGAAGTTCTAAGTTTTAACTTAGCCCTCAATAAATAAAAAATGATATTACTTATAAGTACGTTAAAAGCTCTCTTAGGAGAGCTTTTAACATTTTTAACCACCTTGTCTTTAGTCTGGACTAATGCTAAACTTTAGAAAAAATGTCTATTTTGGAGGGTAAACTGTGGCTAAATCTCGCGCCTATCCCGGATGGCAGCTTTTATTGTTATTGTTAGTTTTGGGAGGAATTATTGGGAGCTGGATAGGGGACGCTATGGTTAAATTATGGCCGCTTTTAGCAGAATTCGGTCGTATACAAAGTATAGGTTTACCTAATTTTACCTTAGATTTAAAAGTATTTACCTTGACCTTTGGCTTTATGTTACATATAAACTTGTTTACTATTATTGGTTTTGTTATAGCCTATTTAGTGTTTAAAAGATTATAATTTGTGAGGGTTACTAATTGACAAATATTATTCTTGCTTCTACATCACCTCGCCGTCAAGACTTATTTAACCTTTTGGGGATTGATTATAGACAAATTCCAGCTAAGATAAACGAATATATTTATCCTAATGAACCCCCAGAAGCAGCAGTAAAGAGGTTAGCTCAAGCCAAAGCTGAAGCAGTAGAAAAAGATGTTCCCCGTGGTATTATTATTGCGGCCGACACTATAGTAGTGTGTAATGAGTTAATTTTAGGCAAACCGGCTGATGATGATGAGGCTTTTAAATATTTAAGTTTATTAAGTGGCCAAGCCCATCAGGTAATGACGGCCATTTGTCTTAAAGAGGCTAATACGGGTTACTTAGATGTCCAAGTAGAAAAAACATTAGTCTATTTCAGGCATTTAACCCCGGAAGAAATTAAGGCTTATATAGCTACTAAAGAGCCCTTTGATAAAGCCGGAGCCTATGCGATTCAAGGCCGGGGAGCCATATTGGTAGAAAAAATTGTCGGCTGTTATTTTAATGTAGTAGGCTTACCAATAACCAGATTATATCTTATGTTAAAGCAACAGGGGGTAAATCTACTAGGGGGGTAGGTTGATGGGGGAGTACAATGTAAATATTAAAGACATGCCCATAAATATGCGGCCACGGGAGAAACTGCTTAATCAAGGAGAAATTAGCCTTAGTGAAGCTGAGCTGTTAGCGATTATATTAGGTATGGGCACTAAGAATATGAGTGCTATAGAATTGGCCCACGCCTTACTTTGTAAGTATAAGAATTTACGCAATCTAAAGGAAGCAAGTTTAGAGGAATTAAAAGAACAAAAGGGAATTGGCTTAGCTAAGGCTGTACAAATAAAGGCTGCTTTTGAGTTAGGCAAAAGAGTAGCGACTAATACTCCATATAAGAGTTATATAAAATCACCCGATGATGTTAAGAATATGGTTATGGAAGAAATGAGGTATTTTGATAGAGAATATTTTCGCGTGTTATATCTTGACCGTAAAAACGGCTTAATTACTATGGAAAATATTTCGATTGGCGGTTTGCACAGTTCTATAGTTCACCCCCGGGAAGTATTCAAGACGGCGGTTAAAAAGAGTGCAGCTTCTATTATTTTAGTACATAATCATCCTAGTGGTGATCCCTCACCTAGTCCCGAAGATATTGAAATAACCAAAAGATTAAAGGATGCCGGTGAACTTATGGGCATAAAGCTCATAGATCATATCATAATAGGTGATAATTGTTATGCAAGTTTTAAAGCTAAAAACCTTATTTAATCATTAAGGAGGATTAAGAAAATTGTTTGGAAAAGATATGGGAATAGATTTAGGTACAGCTAATACCTTGGTACATGTAAAAGGCAAGGGAATAGTAATGACTGAACCATCAGTAGTTGCTATTCAAAGTGATTCAGGGAAAGTTTTAGCGGTAGGGGAAGAAGCTAAACAAATGATTGGCAGAACTCCGGGAAATATTGTAGCGATTAGACCTATGCGGGATGGTGTGATTGCTGATTTCGATATAACTCAAGCTATGCTGAAGTATTTTATAAGTAAAGCCTTAGGACAAAAAACCCCTTTTATTAGACCTAGGGTAATAATTAGTATTCCTACCGGATGTACTACCGTAGAAGAAAGGGCAGTCCGGGAAGCAGCTTTGCAAGGGGGAGCTAAAGAAGCCTATTTAATTGAGGAACCTATGGCGGCGGCCATAGGAGCCGGTTTGCCTGTTCATGAGCCTACCGGTAATCTGATTGTTGATATTGGGGGCGGTACTACTGAAGTAGCCGTTATTTCATTAGGCGGGGTAGTTACTGCCAAATCAGTAAGGGTAGCCGGTGATAATATGGATGAGTCCATAATACAGCATTTAAAGAAAACTTATTCTTTACTTATTGGAGAACGAACGGCTGAAGATATTAAAATATCTATCGGTTCGGCTCTGTGGGAAGGACCGGAAGAGTTTTATGAAGTCAGGGGCCGGGATTTAGTTACGGGATTACCTAAAACTATTAAAGTTTCTTGCCTGGAGATCCAGCAGGCCTTGGGAGAAACAGTTGAAGCAATTATTGAGGGAATTAAAGTATGTCTGGAAAAGACTCCTCCCGAACTAGCTTCTGATATAATGGATAGAGGAATTGTAATGGCGGGAGGCGGAGCTCTTTTAAAGGGGCTGGATAAGTTAATTAGCCGAGAAACTAATATGCCGGTTTATGCCTGTGAAGAACCCTTATTAGCTGTGGCCCGGGGTACCGGTAAGGTTTTAGATAACATTGATGTATTAAAAAGGGTTTTAATAACTCCCAAAAAATCTTTTTAGCTGGGTGAGGAGCTTTGTTTAAGTTTCTTAGAAACAAATATGTATGGATAGTATTATTAATTGTCAGCTTGTCATTAGTAGTTATGAATTTAACTTCTTCTAATAGAAACGATATTACTGTCCTGGAAAAAATAATACGAGACTCGTTTACCCCGCTGCAAAGCGGGGTTAACGAGTTTAGAGATAATTGGGCAGGAATCGGGACCTTTTTTGCCGACAATAGATCTTTACAAAAGCAAATTGATGAACTAAGAAAGGAAAACCAGGAATTAAGCCTTAGGAATCAAGCCTTAAGAGAATTCGAAGCAGAAGCCGAAAGATTGCAAGACATCTTGGATTTTAAAAACTATAATATCGAAACCTATGATTTATTAGCGGCTAAGGTAATAGCCAGGAGCCCTAATAATTGGTATCGATATATTACTATTGACCGTGGTTTTAATGACGGTATTATTAAGGGGATGTCGGTTATTAATGAAGATGGACTAGTAGGCAGGGTAAGAAGTGTAAGTGAAAGCTCGTGCCAGGTAGCCTTGATTACGGATAGAGAAATGGCCGTGGGGGTAGTTATTCAACAGAATCGTGATACTAACGGAATAGTGGAGGGATTAGGAGATAGTAATGAGCTGAGGATGATTAATATTCCCTATTATTCTAATATTAAAGAAAATAATATTGTTATCACCTCCGGGTTATCCCAAACTTATCCTCCGGGCATAGATATTGGAGTCGTAGATACAATTACCCGGGAACCAAGTGGCCTTTTATTATCAGCTACCGTGAGACCGGTAGTTAATTTTGACCGCTTGGAAGAGGTTCTGGTAATTACTGACTATCGACCAGTAGTAATGGAAAATGATGAGGTAGAGGAGTAATATAGTGCGCTATTTGGTATTAATGTTATTACCTTTTTTATCAATATTTCTCCAGTCCACCTTTTTTAGTACTTATAGTATCAAAGGCTCAATACCTGATTTGATGCTTATTTTTGTCGTTTTTTTTGCTTTATTTAACGGGTCTAAAAATGCAGCTATCTATGGTTTTTTGTGTGGCTTATTAGAGGATTTATATATGGGGCGTTTTATTGGGATGAATGCCTTAGCTAAAGGTGCTACTGCGTATTTAATTGGTAATTTAGAAGGTAGTGTTTTCAAAGAAAACTTACTGGTAGGAATTATCACTGTAATTGTAGGAACCGTTATTAATGGAATTTTTATGTTTATTCTGAGTTTGCTTACTTTTCATGTTTTTCATTTTGATTTTAACCTGTTTACCAGTATATGGTATCAAAGTATATATAATATATTATTAGCTGCACCTATTTATGCTTGGTATTATCATTCTACTAAAAATGGCATTCTTAGGCCTTATGGAGAGAGTTAAATGAAATCTATAAACTTAAAAAAATCAGTTGTAATTTATAGCTGGGTGATTGTTACCCTTTTGGCCATATTATGTATGAGATTGGCCATAGTACAATTATTTCACAATGAAATATACCAAACCCAAGCTAAAGACAACCTACTTAGATTAGTTTCCATAAAACCACCCCGGGGAGAAATATATGCATCTAATGGGGAAGTTTTAGCGGCGAATCAATTAGTGTATACTTTAACCTTTAGTCCTATGGGAGTGCCGAACCAGAAAGAGGTTATTGCTGACCTTACCGAGACAGTGCAGAAATACTATCCGGAGATAACCGCAGAAATTATCGAAGAAAAGGTTGACCAGCAAAAATACCGGTTATTTGAATCAGTAGTGCTCATTCGGGATATTTCCTGGGATCTGGTGGTTGAAATAGAAGAAAATCGGCAGGATTTTCCGGGGGTTAATGTTAATGTAGAACCATTAAGACAATACCCTAATGCTAGCTTAGCCGGTCATGTCTTAGGTTATATTCATTCGATTAATGCGGAAGAGATTGAAGCTGCCCAAGCGGAAGGGTTTTCCTATACCCTTAATAGTTTAATTGGCAAATCAGGAATCGAGAAACAGTATGAAAAAGAATTGCGGGGCATTGAGGGAGCTCGAAGAGTAGAAGTTGATGCCAAAAACAGACCGATACGGGAATTAGTAACCTTAGAGCCTCAGCAAGGCAACAATATACAGTTAACCATAGATATGGACCTGCAAAAGGTCATGGAGAAAAGCTTAAATGAAATTCTAATCAGTTTACAACAACAGCATCCCAAGGCTAAAGTAGGCTCAACCGTCTTAATCGAGGTTAAAACCGGTAAAATTTTAGCTATGGCTAGTCTGCCCGCCTTAAATCCCGAGGACTGGAAAGGTAACATTAGCAATGAACTAGCTACCTATTATTTCCCCCAAAGCGAGGGATATGATCCTATGGAGCCGGGAGGGGCCGTTAATAGGGCTATTCAAACTACTTATCCCCCCGGTTCTACTTTCAAACCCATAACTGGGATGTCGGTTTTAGAAAAAGATGCAGTAGATCCGCTTGCGTATGTTAACTGTCAGGGCAGCTATTGGGTGGCTCCTTATATTAGATGTACCGGAGTTCATGGCAATGTTAATTACTATACGGCTATGGCTAAATCTTGTAATACCTATTTTCAGGAAATGGCCCGCCGAGCCGGAAGGGATTCCTTAGTTAGGGTAGCAGCTGAATTTGGTTTAGGCAGCAGAACCGGGATTGACCTGCCTTATGAAAGGGCCGGGCTGTTACCCACACCGGAATGGAAAAAAGAAATAAATGCCATACTTACCGACCGCAAGTATGATAATTTACGCAGCAATCTGGATAAAAAATATGAAGAATTATTGGAGAATGCCCCAAATGCCGAAGAAAAAAGCAAATTAGAAAAACAGAAAAATAATGAAAAAATAAAGCTAGAAGCCCAGTATAAAATAGATTATCAATTTAATACGGCCTGGCAGCAGTTTGATACTTTTAATATGTCAATAGGGCAAGGCTCCAACGATTTTACCGTATTGCAGCTAGCCAATTATACGGCGACTATTGCTAATGGCGGCAACTATATGAAGCCGTACCTAGTTGATAAAATCACTTCCCCCTCAGGTAAAGTCATTAAGAACATAGAGCCGGAGCGATTAAGAAGAGTGGACATAGAGCCTGAAACTATCGCTGAAACTAAAAGAGCCATGCATGAGGTAACTAAGCCGGGGGGTACTGCTTATCATTTGTTTTATCATTTCCCGGAGAATATTCAGGTGGGAGCCAAAACTGGTACCGCGGAAACGGGACGAGTAGGAGATGATAGCAAAAAAGAATTTCACGGAGTTTTTATCGCCTTTGCTCCCGTGGATGATCCCCAAGTTGCTTTTGCCGGGGTAGTAGAATATGGGTCCAGTGGCGGCGGTTCAGCCGGACATGTAGCTAAAGCCTTGTTTGAACAGTATTTTGGTATCCATGATCATTTAGCTGTGCCGGATGCTATACAGGATAATGCAGCGGCTAATATACCGGCTAATATACCAAATGAAGTGCCGGAGAATATAATAGATGATATACCAAGTGATATATTAGATGATGGGCCGGATAATGCTGAAGAAAATAATAATATGTCACCTAATAATAGCGAATAATAGGGGAATTTTATTAGCCATAAACGACGGAAATAGGGGTTTTTGTTAAATAAAACCCCTATTTTTTTATTTTTCACCAAAGGAAATAAATGTAAATAATAGAAGTGTAAGGGTATGGATTTTTAAAGGATGGGGGTCATTAGGTGGCAGCAGTATCAGCTCTTAAAAAAAGAGATCTAGTGATTAATTTAAAAGCATTTAATACCTTCGCAGATATAAAACAAGAGCTAAATAGAAGGTTGGAAGAATTAGAAAATAGTAGGGGAATGCAAATAGTTATAGATTTAGGGGACAAGCAGATTACGACGAAGCAAATTCGCGAAATCGAGGATATATTATTAGATTATGGTATACATCTTAAAGAATTAAGGGCTAATGGTCCCCCGGAATCGTTTTCTGCGGAACTAAGTGAAACTAATGTATTCAGCGAAATGTCCCCCTATGAACAAACCGACTTAGTATGCAAAAACTTACGGTCAGGCCAAAAAGTTTTTGCCGAAGGAAATGTGGTTATCTTAGGCGATATTAATCCCGGAGCTGAGATTATAGCTGGTGGAAATATCTTGGTAATGGGAAATCTGCGAGGAATGGCCCATGCAGGAGCTTTCGGTGATGAGATGGCCATAATAGCAGCTTATAGGCTTAATCCCACTCAAATTCGGATTGCTAATCACATTACACGCCCTCCCGATGGAGAGGCGATTGTGATCAAGACTCCTGAACTGGCCCGAATTAGAGCCGGAAAAGTTATTATTGAAAAGTTAAAAATTTGATAGGAGGCTAAATCATGAACAATAGGGTTATAGTTATTACTTCTGGAAAAGGTGGTGTAGGTAAAACTACCACTACAGCCAACATTGGAACTGCATTAGCTATGATGGAAAAAAAGGTAGTCTTACTCGATACAGACATCGGGTTAAGAAATCTGGATGTAGTAATGGGATTAGAAAACCGTATAGTTTTTGACATTGTGGATGTAGTTAATGGTAATTGTAAAATAAAACAAGCCTTAATTAAGGATAAAAGATATGATGGCTTATGTCTTTTGCCGGCCGCTCAGACTAAAGACAAGTCAGCCGTAACCCCTCATCAAATGAAAAATTTAATTAATGAGTTAAAAAAGGATTTTGAGTATATATTAGTTGATTGTCCCGCCGGAATAGAGCAAGGCTTTAAAAATGCCATAGCTGGAGCAGATGATGCTATTGTAATTGCAACTCCTGAAGTATCCTCGGTTAGAGATGCAGACCGGATTATTGGATTATTAGAAGCATCAGGATTGAAAAAACCTAAATTAATAATAAACCGCTTGCGCTCTAAAATGATTAAACGGGGAGATATGATGGATATTGAAGATATTTTAGACATACTGGCTATTGATTTATTAGGAGTAGTACCTGAGGATGAATTTATAATAGTATCAACTAATCGTGGTGAGCCGGCCGTAACTGATAACAACTCCCGGGCAGGAGCAGCTTATAGGAGAATTGCGCGCAGAATTACCGGGCAAGATGTGCCTATGCTTTCCGGTGATGAAAATCCATCTTTCGCTGACCGCTTTAGAAAGATGTTAAAGTTAGCCAGATAGGGGGAGGGATATGGTTTTGTTAGATATTCTTAATAAGATATTTACTAAAGAATCTATGCATAGCAAAGATATAGCTAAAGAGCGGCTGCGCCTGGTCCTGGTACATGACAGGGCTTCAGTATCTTCGGAGTTTATTAATGCCTTAAAAGAGGATTTGATAAAAGTTATTCGCGAGTACCTGGATATAGATGAAGAACAATTAATCGTTAACCTGGAAAACGAAGAAAATTCCGTGGCTTTAGTAGCAAATATTCCGGTGAGGGGATTTAAGAAGGTGGTGGGTGAATAAAAAAACGTATAAAAAGATTGCTGCAGAATCAGAATAGAATGGGGGTGAAAATCCGGGCTTAATGCCCGGTTTTTTATATTATCGGAAAGTATAATAATTGGAATTTTGCAGCTTACCTAGATTTGATAGCTAGACATGAAATTATTAACTTATATAATTGAGTCTAGGGGGTAAACGAATTATGGAACTGAAAAGGCTCAAGTTTATAGATAAACCATTTTTAATAGTTTTGGCTTTAATAATAGCTTTTGGCTTAGTTATATTAATAAGTGCTACTAATGCCATTTCTACTAACCCTTTTTATTATTTAAAAACCCAAATAGCAGCTTTGATAATCGGTGCAGGCATTTCTATTTTCATTATGCGTTATGATTACTCGCAGATGACCCGGTATAATTATCTAATATATGGCCTGGCCTTATTTTTACTAGTATTAGTTTTGGTTTTAGGGGAGGAAGTAAGGGGAACGGTAGGCTGGATTAACCTCGGTCCGTTGCCGGCTTTTCAACCGGCCGAATTTACTAAAATAATGTTAATTATTGCTTTTGCTGATTTTTTAAATCGCAGAAAAGGTGAGTTAAATACCTTAGTTGAACTAATACCCTGCTTCGTTTTTATGGGAGTACCTTTTGCCTTAATAATGTTACAGCCTGATTTAGGCACTGCTTTAGTATATATTGTAATTACCATAGTTATGATGTTTGTAGCCGGTGCTAACCCTAAAATTATGATTACCTTAATTTTAGGTGCGACAGCTTTTATAGCCGTGTGTTTATTACTGCATTTCCAATATGGAATGTCTCTGCCTTTGGAAGATTATCAAATAAAAAGGCTAACTATGTTTATAGACCCTTATGATGACGGTATGGGAGGAAGGGGAGCCGGTTGGAATACTATTCAAGCTTTAATTGCCATAGGGTCAGGAGGCTTAATTGGTAAGGGATTATTTAACGGGACCCAAGTGCAGTTAAATTTCTTGCCGGAGCATCATACTGATTTTATTTATGCGGTAATTGGGGAAGAATTAGGTTTTATCGGTGCAGCATTAATTATTATGCTTTATGGACTGTTACTGTTAAGAGCCGTTTATATTGCCTATAATGCCAAGGATTTTTATGGTACCTTAATTGTTTTAGGCATATCAGCTATGTGGTTATTTCATGTTTATGAAAATATTGGGATGTCAATTGGTATTATGCCTATAACCGGAATACCGTTACCTTTTCTAAGTTATGGGGGCAGTTCCATGTTAACTAATATTATAGCGGTAGGTATAATATTAAGTGTAAATGTCCGGGGTAAGAAAATAGTATTTTAATATTTGTGGCATACTAGTTTTAAAAAGGGGAGCTTAGTTGTGAAGATGGATAATATTTTAGCTAAAAATGCTATGAAGGAAGCCCTATTATTTATTCCTAACTTTGTTAAATTAATATATCGGCTGCTTCAGGATGAACGGGTTACGAAAACTGACAAGGCTTTGTTAGCGGCTACGGTAGCTTATGTTTTATCCCCGTGGGATTTATTGCCGGACATGATTCCCTTTTTAGGGCAAATAGATGATTTGCTGCTGGTTGCTCTAGTATTAAAACGGCTAATGGATAGTGTAGAACAGGAAGTGATTTTAGAATATTGGGATGGTAATGATGATTTAATCATAACCATAGAAAACATTACGGACCTGGCGGTTAGATTTTTACCTCCCGGAGTTCATTCCAAACTAGTAAAAAAATCTCGAGGGGAAACGGTAGATGTGTAGGGCGAAAGCTTAGATAATTCTAAGCTTCGCCTTTTTTTGTATATGGGATAAAAGGCATTTAATCAATATGAGGAAAAGCACGCCTTTGCTTATATCCTCATTAAAAGTATAACTTGACTAAAAAATATATAAGTGTTATATGAAAACTAAGCCTATATCGACGTTTTTTGTAGTTGCAAGGAGGCGGGGGTAAATGATTTTATCGAACTTTGATGGTTGGGAAATATTGTGGGATGAAAACCGGAAAGATAATCTTATCCCCTATGAATTGGGGACGGAGATGGCGCAAGAACTGTTGAAGAACAAGTTAGAGGTGCAGGTTAATTTTAGTAACCATAGGGTGGATAAAGAAGATTTACAGCGGAGGTTGATGGAGTGTTACAGTACTATTGTATTTGTTGCTCCACTTATAAAAAAAGCTTCCGCACGTCTCGGACAAGACATGAAATTAATTGTTACGGATATTAATGGGGTAATCATATCTTGTCAAGCTGAAGATGTGGTAGGCTATCGTTGCCCGGCTGCCGAATTAATCAATAATAATGATCAACTAAGACGATTGGTAAATATGGGAAATATTGTTGAAGTTCACTATGATAATGGCTTACGCTCACAAATAATCCCCATTTTTGATGAACAAGGTATTATTCAATTTTATTGGGGGGTTAGCGATTATAAACCGATTAGTCCCGAAGTATCCAATATTCTCTATTTCGCAGCTCAACTACTACAACAAAGATATAAATATGTGCTTATGCTGGACGAATATACCAGCGCCTTTATAAATGCTATTCCCCAATATGTTTTGATGTTAGACGAAAACGCCCGAATTATAAATATAAATGACCAATGTATGGAGCTATTAAAGGTTAGTAATAAGGAATTTATAAAAGGTATGCATATAGACAACCTTATTTCCCGGGCTTCATACGAAAGTTCGGATGAAAAAGTTAACGAGCAGTACCTGATTGGAATTTGGGATGAGTATTTTCCTTGTCAGATTTCTAAACAACCGATTAACACCTCCTATGGTACCCAGTTAGAACTCTGGTTTATTAAACCTAACTATGAGGCCCTACCTCCCGCTAAAGAAGACCGTAACACCCTGGAAATAAAAACTGATTCACCTTTCGCCAGGATTATCGGCGAAACTCCAGAGATTGCTCATATTAAATCATTAGCCAAGCGCGTGGCAAAATCTACTGCTACAGTTTTAATTCAAGGGGAAAGTGGGACGGGAAAAGAACTTTTTGCAGAAGCTATACATAGGGAAAGTCGAAGAAAAGGTATGTTTGTGGCCATAAATTGTGGAGCTATTCCGGCAGAGCTCATGCAAAGCGAGTTATTCGGCTACGAAGAAGGTGCATTCACCGGAGCTCTAAAGAGGGGTTGCCCGGGCAAATTTGAGATTGCCGATGGGGGTACGGTGTTTTTGGACGAGATAGGTGAGATGCCGATGGATATGCAAGTTAGTTTATTGCGATTTCTGCAAGATAAAACCGTAATAAGGGTAGGGGGACATTCCCCGCAGAAGGTTAATGTCCGTATTATAGCCGCCACCAATAGGAATTTAAAGGCGGAGGTGGAAAAGGGTACCTTTAGGGAAGATTTATATTACCGCTTAAATGTTGTTATTCTTAAAATACCGCCCCTGAGGGAACGTAAAGGTGATATTCCTTTATTAGCGGAATATATACTTAAGCGGTTATGCCACTATGAAGGAATCCCCTTAATTAAGATTAATGAATCGGATATGAAAAAGTTGATGCGCTATAATTGGCCGGGTAATGCCAGGGAATTAGAAAATGCTATAGAACGGGCTTTTATTTTAGCTAAAGATGGAGAACTCTATTTTGAAGACCACCCCGCAACTTACCAGCATGGAGACAGACATGATGCCCAGTTACTCGAAAATAGCAAGGATAAAGTAGAAAAAGAAATTATTGAGAATTATCTAAAAAATTATGCGGGTAATATTTCGCAAACGGCCAAGGTCTTAGGTATGACACGCCAGACCTTGTATCGCAAGATGGAAAAACTGGAGATTGATCGTCCCGGTTAAATAAATAGATAATATACTTTTTGAAAAAAGACTTCGGAAATTTGAAATTTCCGAAGTCTTTTTTATTAAACGATGTAATGCGGACAGTTGTATGATTTGTTTTACACATTCTAAGTCGGTAGTATCAATATTCCTTGCAAAATGGATGATGCGCATAACAGTTTTTGATAAAAGCTATATAAAGAAATGTCTATAGAATGGGCTTATTAATATTGGCATGGTTCTTGCTCATATAAAATTGAAGCCAGACGATTTGCGGTTAGGTTATCAGAGAGGGAGGAATGAAGCCAATGGCTAATATTGTTGCCTGTTATAAATGGGTAATAGATGAAGCGGATATTAAAGTAAACTCCGATTTATCAGTTAATCTGCACCATGGCAAAGGTAAAATTAGTGATTATGACAAAAATGCGATTGAAGCTGCGGTAAATGCAGCTGCAGCACTTGAGGGGAAAGCAGTAGGCTTAACCTTTGGCAATTCCGGTGCTAAACCATCGTTAAAGGATGCTTTATCCCGGGGATTGGAGGAAGGCTATTTTGTTAATAGCGAAAAATCTGCTAGTGCAGATGGACGCATGACGGCTATGGCGTTGGCGGCGGCGATTAAGAAAATAGAAGATGTGGCTTTAGTAATATGTGCCGAAGGAGCAAGTGACACTTATGCCAGACAGACTGCGCCGAGATTAGGAGCGTTATTAGATTTTCCAGTAATAACTTCGGTAAATAATATAGAAATCAAGGGAAATACCTTGATCGCGGTAAGAAAATTAGATGATTGTATGGATACGGTTAAGGCAGAATTGCCGGCTGTTGTAGCGGTGCTGCCGGAGATTAATCATCCGCCTATTCCGGGG
>JAEWZB010000070.1 GCA_023395515.1 Bacillota bacterium | reverse complement strand
CCCTCTTGAACTGCACGATAAGCAATAGTCTCTAAATTTTCTGCTATACGCACACCTAAATTATGGGTTCGCAACTCTACTTCAATACCGGTATTATTGATGTATTCTTTAACATGAGCCTCTACCGCTGCCTTTAAGCCCAGCTTTTCTAAAATATTAGGGCGCAGATTCTGGGAAATCCTTCTAACTTCATCTAAAGTCTCCAAAGTTATATGGTGCAGTCCTCCCAGCCTTCCTTTTATATATTCCAGATCATCCGACTGCTGTAACAGCTTTAGCTGCAATAAAATCGAAGTCAAGACTTGTCCGATTTCATCGTGGAGTTCCAGAGAAACTTTTTTACGGCTGGCTTCTAAATCATCTTCAGCCTTGCGATAAAGTACGGATAGATTCATCTCTCTTTGTCTTAATTTATTAATAAGGGGATAAACACAATATACATCGGATAAAAGCATAGATACCAACTGTAATAATATCTGGTCTTTAGAAGATAACTTGTCGATTTGGCTAGTGTTCTCCCAGCCAATCAATACAACTCCGGCAGTTTTTCCGTCAATATGCAAAGGCAGGATCAAACACCTGGAAATATTATTATCTGCGGCAAAATCCTTCGCAATGTCATGGTTGTTTATATATACAGCATAATCAAGTAAAGGCGGCCAATGGCTCTGCCAAGTGTCTGCGAAAATATTACCCTTTGGTAAAGAATAGTGTTTAGAGAGAAAAAGACCATCCCGATCAGATTTGTTGAAATATATTGCACATTGATCCGCATTTAATTGAGTACAGATTAGCTTAGGCAGCTCCAGACGCGCTTTATCATTTCCAATTTCTTTAACCTTATTACTCATATCTAATAGAAGTGAAAACAATATATTTTGTTTAGGCAAAAAAATCCCTCCAACAGTATTTTGTTGGCGACAGGGAGAATCGTTCCCTGTCGCATTGTCTGCCAAAGGCTAAGCAGTTATATTACTACTGTGAACCTTTGTTATACTTTTTTCAACCTTTTTGCCGAGGTCCAGCTTATCTAAACTAA
Source organism: Bacillota bacterium (assembly GCA_023395515.1). GTDB lineage: Bacteria > Bacillota > Syntrophomonadia > Syntrophomonadales > Syntrophomonadaceae > JAAYRQ01. Next base: position 39,193 of record JAEWZB010000070.1, on the reverse strand, counting down.
TCATAACCAAGAGTCCTCCCAAAGCTATAATTCCCAAAGATACGCCTATTTCTATGAGGGAGGGGATATAAACTCCTGCCGGCATTCCGTAGCCGGGAGGCCCTGCATAAGTGATTAAGGGATTGAGAAGTTGAGCCTGTAAAAAGTTGTATTTGATCATAAAGATAGCAAAGATGGCTATTACTGCTCCAAGCATAAGGGTACTTGGTTTCTTATTAAATAATAGTATTAATCCTAAGATGATGGCAACTATCTCTATCCAGAAGAAGGGGGCACCTGCGCCTAGCACTAACCAACGGATAATCTGGGTTTCTTCTCCTGCCCTCGGATTAGTCCGATAATCGCTTCTCCCAGTACTATAAAAAGCTCAAGGAATAGGAATATTCCAGCTAGTTTGCCAATCTTCATCAGTTGTTCATTACTAATGTCGACATATCCACTCTTATTCAGAGCTGCAAAGATAATTATCAGCAAAGCAAAAGCTGCTACTAATGCTGCGGCTAAGAAAGATATTGGCATTGCCGGATTATGCCACATAGGGCGAGCGACTTGCAGTGCAAAGACAAATGAAGTGACCATAACCATAACCCCAGCAATGAAGGCAATAACTGAAATAGCCTTCAGAGATTCTTCTTCCTTTTCTCCTTCATTAACTAGCATCAGCTGACGGGTAAAAAATATGCAAATGATTACATAAGCACCGAGGATTAGACTATCCCAGAACATAGGGGAATGAATATTGCCGCTAGTAATCATATACCAAGCCCTTTGGGGATTACCAATGTCGACTACGATAAAAAGTCCGGCTGCGACAACACTGCCGATAGCTCCTACAAAGGCTGCAATTCTGGCCAAAGGTTTGAACTCAGCCATACTTTCAAAAAGGTAAGCCGAGGATGCAAATATTAGGGAACCTGCCGCAATACCGGTAAAAATCATGAAACCAATAATATATAATCCCCAGGTAGTGAAACTGTTCAGATTTGTCAATTGTAAGCCCCTAGTAAGCTGCAGATACCAGCAAACTAAGCCGACTAATGTCAGCAGGGCGAAGGTGATAAATAAGGGTTTGGTATTAAACTGTTTTTCTGCTTTTTGATTCATTTTATTCGCCCCTTTCTTAGCTTAAGTAGAAGACAAAAGGCTTCGTGCCTTTTTCTTCGTGCAGCTTAACGTATTGACGGCCTTTTATGACCTTGCTGACTTCACTATCCGGGTCATCTAGATCTCCCCAGTAACGGGCACGTCCGGGACATAGCTCCATACAAGCCGGTACTTCTCCTCTAGCAATCCGGTTAACACAGAAAGTACATTTCTCCACAACATTATATTGATGTACAGGTGCATCAATATCTCCTACATTATGCTCCACATGGAACTCTGGTTTGCTCCAGTTGAAGCTGCGGGCATTATAAGGGCAAGCAACCATACACATCCTACAGCCGATGCACTTGTCGTAATCTTGGATGACAATGCCATCTTCTCTTTTATAAGTAGCACCCACCGGACAAGACTTAACGCAAGGCGGGTTTTCACAGTGCTGACAGTTTACCGGTAGAAAATGCATTTGATTGTTAGGATATTCACCGGCTGCGGTGTCCATCTTTTCCCCTCCGATAGTGAGAATTCTGTTCCACCATATATTATTGGGTAAGTTATTTGCAGTCTTACAGGCTACCGAACAAGTGTGACAGCCTATACAACGTTTTAAATCAATTACCATAGCGTAGCGCATGAATTATCCCTCCTTTATATCTTTTCTACTTGAACTAATACGTCAAAATAGGAATTGTTTTCAGTAACAGGATGTGATAAATGATTTGTTAGATCTTGATAATGTCCCTCTATATATTGATCCTCTTGCCATCCCTTAGGAATATTAACTAACCCTGCAGAGACACCTGCGTTTATTACTGCTTTGATGACTACATGACCACGATCATTAAAAACTCTTACGATATCTCCGGTCTTAATACTGCGTGCCTTGGCATCATCTGGGTTAAGATAAACTATGGGCTCCGGGTCCAGCTCTCTTAAAATAGGCACATGAGACCATTGGCTATGAGTTCTCCAGCGACTATGTTCTTGGGTATAAAATAAGGGGTATTTCTGATATAGAGGATTTTCATGCCAAGCTTCATTAGGGGGTTCAAAAATAGGTAAACGTTCTCTCTCAATATCAAATTCCTGACCATGAGGCACTCGGGGAACTACATTCTCCATATAAAATTCAGCACGCTTTGTAGGTGTCGGAAAAACTCCTCCATAGCCATGAATGGCGATTTCCGGCCAACCTCTCAACACTTTTTCAGACTTAAGTTTTTCAAAAGTTATTCCTTGCGCCCTTGCACCTTCCCAGTCTAATAAATTTGCCATATATTCATCTTCAGACATATTGAAATACTCACTAAAACCTAATTTATCGGCTAATAGTTTTGCTATTTCCAAGTGATTTTTACATTCAAACGGAGGTTCAACTGCTTTTTCTTGGAAAGTAATGAAGGGATGTTGGGTATTGTTCCCACAAATATCATTTACTTCAAACCAATGAGCTACCGGCAAAACAATATCAGCATATTTAGCCGTTTCCGATAGAGTCATTTCAGCTACTACAACCATGTCCAATTGCTGTAGAAACTCAATTGTCTTTTTCCGTTGGGCCACATTACCGACGGGATTTATACAATAAATAAAAACGCTCTTAAGATCTAGGGGCTTCCCATCGTACATTTTGCTTTCCATGACTTCCGGTAGAATAGTATTGGATACTGATGGGCCAGGCTCAAAGCCTGAAGGAAAACTCATTGCACCGGAAACAACGTTGGCGCCATAACTATAACACCACCCGGCAGATGCTCCGGCTTTGCCTACGTTTCCAGTCAATATAGCTAGAGCTATACTTGCAAAATAAGAATAGTGTCCGGTAACAAAGTGATCCATGGCAAATCCATGATAGATGGTTCCCGGTGTATTCTTCCCATAGACCCGAGCAATTTCCCGAATAGTATCTGCCGGTATATTGCAAATTCCTTCGGCTTTTTCCGGTGTAAACCCTGCAAGGGATTTTAGCAGCAAGTCATAAGCTGTAGTTACTTTTACATTATTAATGGTGAAGGTACCGTTAATAACTGGATCCTCAATCTCTGACGGCAGCCCCACTGTGCCATCCGCACCTCTGACCACAATCTCATCTATTCCACCTTCAGGCATTCTTCCGATATCACTTAATCGCAAATACTTACCATCACTTTCTTTGACCAAAAAAGGTGCTACCGATGATTTTTTCAAGAATGCAATATCGGTAAGGTTTTCCTCGATTACCACATTACACATGGCCATTGCCAAGGCACCATCCGTGCCGGATTTTACGGGTATATAGTAATGAGCTTTAGAAGCAGTCTCGGTAAAAATAGGATCAATTACGATAAGCTTTGCTCCCTTTTCTATGGCTTTAGCAATAAAATGCCAGTTATGGATCTGAGATTCTACGGGATTACCACCCCAAACAATGATAGTATTGGCATTCATCATATCAGCAGGTTCATTAAATGCCGCATTGAAATCCATACCGAGCATTCTTGAAGACTGGTAAACGAAGGCCAAGTCAAAAGATTGATCAATACTAGCTCCACCAATCAGGCTTCTTATTCGTGAAAAGGGTTCCCCAAGTCCGACACCACTTAGACATCCCCAACTTCCTGAACCGAAACAAAAACTATTGGAGCTTTTACCGTATTTCTCCATATTGGTCTTCCAACCGTCTGCGATTGTAGTGATAGCCTCATCCCAAGAGATTCGTTCCCACTCTCCCGAGCCTCTTTCCCCCACTCTCTTCATAGGATATTTCAGGCGATTAGGATCATAAATTCGTTCATGGTGAGTCAACCCCTTTAGACAAACCCGCTTATAGCGATTATCCGGGAAGTCCCGGGCAGAAGTTCTTACAACCTTACCATCTCGAACATGAATGTTTAAAAAACATCCTCCAAAACAATTTCCGCGGCAATGACCGGCAAAAATTTCTTCTTGCATTAATGCCATCGCAGTTCCTTCCTCATCTTTTACCGCCAAAGCTTTTTTAATCGTGCTTTCCGGGCTAGCTACCGCCACCCCGGCAACAGCCGCGGCCGCAGCAGATCCTTTGAGGAAGCTTCTTCTTCCAAACTTTTGCCCGAACCTTTTTCCGAAAATGTTGCCTTCTTCTTTTTCCATTAAATTTACCTCCCTTTGATTAAAAGGTGGTAGTTGCTCTTTTAGGTTAAGTAAGTTTTCTAAAGCCGATTTTTTTTCATACATCTGCCGCGCCTTATTTAGTGCCAGTAAAAACGTGCTATCCATTGCTTCTTTTTCTACTACACAACAAATCTGGCCGAATTCCAAATAATCTTCAGTTGCTAATTCATTGCGGTAAAGAAGTAGAATAATAGGCAAAGAAATTTCACGGCAAATCTTAGTCAAGGTACTTCTTTCACTAACTGAATAGGCCAGAATATCAATGACTAAGATTACATCCCCATTCTCTTTGTTTCTTTCGCAAAGAGAAGAGAAGTCTTCTACTGTTTTAAACTTTTCCTTGGCGTGGACTAACATTTCCATCACCGTCAATCTCAAGTTATAACTTGGGATTGCAAGAATGATATTTTCCAAACTTACTTCGCTCAAAAAAAGCAACTCCTTTAATTGGTTAATCCAATTAAGATAAATTTTATCGAAGAAAGGCAAATTCATATGCCATGTGAAAGCATCTTCTTTCGCACCCTTTGTAGGATTTTACATGGCACAAACTAATTCCATTTTTCAAATATTTCATGGCGAATAGTATATTCCAGTAGATCGGCTCTTTTACTCAAATTCAACTTCTCACTAATCCGGCGTTTATAGCTGTCTACCGTACTGGTGGCCAGGAAAAGGAACTGACCGATTTCCCTACAGCTATAACCACGCACATACAATTGCAATACCTGACATTCCCTTTCTGAGAGTATGTCAGGCGAGGGCTCTCCTGTAAATATATCCGAACTTGTAATATCCTTATTATCTTCATGTTTCCCTGAATTCGCAGTAAAGTATTGCCCGGCCATTACCTGCACCCCCTCGGGACTTAAGAGCACATTGCCACTTTGCACCATATGTATAGCCTGGAGGAGATCACGGTCTGCTGCTGATTTGTGTATATATCCACGGCCACCGGCTTGAAGAAATTTCATTAAATAAACGTTCTCGGGATGCATTGTCACGGCTATTACATTAGTATTTGGCAGGGCCTTAATAATCTTTTCCGTTATTTCCACCCCATCAAAATCAGGTAATGTTATATCCATTAAAACCACATCAGGATGCAAAGAAAGTACCCCTTCTAATGCCTCCACTCCATTCCCAGCCTCGCCCACGACCTTCATATTTTTCTCGCTCTCCAAAAACATCTTTAAAGTATCGCGCAGTAGTTTATGGTCATCTACTAAAAATATTTTTGTTTGCTTTTCCATACTCTCCTCCTACTGCTAACTCGAAACCGTCAAATAGCCTGGTCGTGGAAACGGTCATTTTTATACTATATTATACTACACAACATGTTTACCCTCTGCCATGTAAAAGCATTACACGTCATGGTGCTATAAGAAGGGATCGTTAATTATCACGCCGCTTAAACGTTTCAATATTTTGAAATTCCGATTGCAGCACTAAAAAAGCTCAAGGAAAAACTCCCCGAGCTTGAAGTAGGCATAGTTACTATGTAGTTGAGAACTGCGCAGGGAAAACGTCCTGTGAGAGGTTTACACAGAAGAGAAATTAAATATCTTTCTTGCCTCTATTTAGAAGTAATTTACGATAATAATCCATGGCATCATTATTTTGCTTATCTTCTTCGCTGCACCAATAACATAGTTCGCTTGCATATCCGCAAACTATATAACCACAACGTTCACATTCTCTTACAATTCCACTATATAACGAAATAGCTTCAAAAGGTCTGGCTACCTTTTCCCTATCTCTAGTAATAGCCCCTTGGGGGCAGAATATTTGACAAATTCGGCAATCTATACATAAGCCACTAGTAAAATATTGCTCAAAATTTTCTCCCTTAACCTCATTATGCAAGGTTTTTGTGGGGCAAACTATATTACACATACCACAGCTGCGACAAGCGCTGCTTTTCTTTATAGTTGGCCAATAAGCAAGCTCCCCGCTTTCCTGCATATTTTCCGTATATACTTGTGCCAGTCTTTTATGCCAACCCGGCAACAGGCTTTCTTGGTTCTTATTAACACCATATCCATGTTCTTTAGTATTGCTCTCTATATGCGGCTTAACTTTATTCGCTATAGTTAAGAAAAAATCTCGCCTGGAGGTCACTTTAAGAGCTGATTTCACGGCTTTTAAATTCTTTTTAGTTTTCCCTTTAGAGCTTTGGGTAATGAAACTAATATCCATCGCATGTCCGGAAGCCTCTAACCATTCAGAAACAATATAAATATTATGATTTAACCGGTTTATAGTCTCTTGCATCGGGCAAGCTTCGCAAGCCTCCAAATGTAATTCCAGCTTAGTGCTTAATCCTAGTTCATACCAGGCACCGCGGGAAATTGCACTTAAACAGGCCGGGATTTGTATGGCTCCCCTTTCTTCGCCCGATTCTTTTTTATAAGGAGCAACGTGCTTCCCGCAAAATATCTCTGTAGTTATCCAATTGGCTTGCTGAATATCGAAGATAATAGATGTTTCATCCCATAAGTTAGAACTAAAAACTTGAGTGGGGCAATCTTGGAGGCATAATCCGCAACCTATGCATTGGTCTCTATCTAAGAAGATCTTATGGTCTTCATAAAAAATCGCCTTAGAAGGACAATGCCCTAAACAATAGTTACATTGCACATTATTATGGAATTTATTAAGACATTTTTTTCCTGCAACCTTAATGGAGTTCCCTTTATTTAATATCATTTTTATCACCCTGTTCAGGCAGTTTGAATTTCTAATATTTCGACCATAAATATCCGGCCGATTTCACCAACAATTTTATAATAATCACTATTATTTATAGATGCTAAGGTCTCAAAAAAAGCCTTAGCCCATTTCTTTAAATGAGTTTCTTTGAATTCAATAATTTGGGCTTCTCTTGCTGCCAGTTCTTCTTCAAGATGGTTTTTTAAGGCAATAGCTTTGCGCGTATAAAGATAAGTCATAAATTCCATTTCAGTAGCTATATGATCACTAGGCTCATTAAGCTCTTTTGACATTATTAATCCGGCCTTTTTATAACAGCGTTCCGCATCTAAAGCTGTGGGGCTAATATAAAGGGAGGGTCTTTCTTCTCCAGTTTCCGGATTATATCTAAACATGGTTTCATAAATAGCAATTTCCGGCTCCTGCGGATGGCTGAATAACCGGGTATATTCCCGGCGCATCTCTAATAAAAGTTCTTCTTTCGTCATATTACTATTTTGAATCAGTAAAAAGTCAGTTTTGAATTTTTCAATTACTTCTACGGAAAAATTCAATTCACCCAGTATTGTCAATATATCTTCCGGCAAACTGCCATCTAATAAACCTGCAATGATTTCCGGGGTGGGAATATGCAGAAGCAGGGATAATATCTGAAACATATCAGATGTCGTTATGGCTTTTTGAATATCTTGGCCTTTAGAATTTTGCATACCTTGTTTCCTCCGTTATTTTTCAGCCTTAACCGGCAGGCCAAAATATCAGCTTGCCGGTTAAGGGATTTATTTTTTAACTTACCTTTTCACCTAGGGTTAGCTTATTTAAGCCCACCATTATTAGCAAAGCACCTATAGATACTATACCTAATGATACGCCTATTTCAATTAATGAGGGTATATACACCCCGGCACCGGCACCGTATCCGGGAGGACCCGCATAAGTGATTATGGGATTCAAGAGCTGAGCTTGCAAAAGGTTGTATTTAACCATGAAAATCCCGAAAATAGCTGCCACTGCACCTGGAACTAAAATTTGGGGATTTTTGTTCAATAGAAGTACTACTCCAGCTATAATTGCAATTAATTCCAGCCAGAAAAACAGCTGCCCTTCTCCCGCAATCAACCATTTAATAATTTGGTTTTGTTCTCCGGCACCAGCATATAAACCGAGAGCTACCTCACCCAAAACTAGAAAAAGTTCAAATAGTAAGAAGACCGCGGCAATTTTGCCTAACTTAGCTAGCTTATCAGGGCTCATTTTTATATAACCACTTTTATTTAAAATACTGTAAATAACAATGAGCAAAGCTAAGGCTACAACTATTGCTGCTGCCAGAAATGATACCGGCTGAACCGGATCATTCCACATAGGTCTGGCAACTTGGAGAGCAAAAATGAACGATGTTACCATTACTAAAAGTCCGGCAATAAAAGCTGCTATAGATATGGTCTTTATAGAACTTTCTTCTCTTTGTCCATCATACACCATCATAAGCTGACGGGTAAACATGATACCTATTATTACATAAGAGGCGAGAATTATAGCATCCCAAAACATGGGAGAAGATATGTTGGCACTAGTAATCATATACCAGGCTCTAGCCGGATTACCAATATCAACAATAATGAATAATCCTGCTGCTACTACCCCACCGATAGCCCCTACAAAAGAGGCGATTCTAGTGTAAGGTTTGAATTCCGCCATACCCGGGAAAAGATACGCTGAGGAGGCAAAAATCAATGAGCCTGCGGCTATACCGGTAAAAATAGTAAAGCCGGTAATATATAACCCCCAGGTATTAAAATTATTCAAATTAGTCAGTTGTAAACCCTTGGTTAACTGCAGGAACCAGCATACTAAGCCGACCACCGCAAGCAGGGCAAAGCTCATAAACAGCGGATTTGCCAATAGATTTTTTTCGGTATTCTGTTTCATTCTATTCGCCCTCCTTTAAGTAAGATAGAAGATTGAGGGTTTGGTACCCTTTTCTTCTAATAAATTAACCGTAATTTTACCTTGAATCGCTTGGTTAACTTCACTTTCAGGATCATCTAAATCCCCAAAATAACGGGCCCGCGCAGGACAAGCTGAAATGCAAGCCGGTTCTTCACCCTTGCTGATACGATGCGTACAAAAAGTACACTTTTCAACCACGTTATATTGATGAGGAGTTACATCAGCACCACCCATTTGTACCTCAATGGCATATTCCGGCCTTTTCCAGTTGAAAGAACGTGCATTGTACGGGCAGGCTACTATACATGCCCGGCAACCGATACATTTATCATAATCTTGCATAACCAGACCGTCTTCTTTTCGTTTATAAGTAGCATTTACCGGACATGCTTTAACACAAGGCGGGTTTTGGCAATGCTGACAGTTTATAGTGATAAATTGCATCTGGGCATTAGGAAATCTCCCTTGGGGGGTGTCTATTTCTTTTCCGCCTACAGTAAGGACCCGGTTCCACCAAATGCCATCAGGCAGATTGTTCTCCACTTTACAAGCTACTGAGCAAGTATGACAACCAATGCAGCGCTTTAAATCAATAGCCATTCCATATCGCATATTTTTATACCTCCTATCGTTTCCGGACATTAACTAAAGCATCATAATAAGCAAAATTGCAAGCCATCAGATCCGAAGAAGTATTGGTAAGCTCCTGGTAACATCCTTCCTCGAATTGTTCCCTTTGCCACCCTTTAGGTATGATAAGGATTCCAGCATTGATAGAATCATCTATAATGGCCCGAAGCACAACTTTGCCGCGCTGATTGTATACTTCTACTTTATCGCCATCCTTAATACCTCTTGCTTCCGCATCCTTACGGCTGAGCTTGCAAAGAGGCTCAGGATCTAATTCTTTCAACATAGGAACATTGTACCATTGGCTATGTGTACGAAAACGCGAGTGTTCTTGTATATATACTAATGGATATTCCTTAAATAAGGGGTTTTCACTCCATGCTTCATTAGGCGGCTTGAAATAAGGCAGACGTTCTTTCTCCCAAACTTCAGACAAGTCTTGACCAAAATCAGTACGCGGTACTGGATTTTCGCAATAAATTTCCGCCTTCTTCGTTGCTGTAGGCCAACCATTAACCCCCCTCACAAAGGGCTGTCCGTCGCTTGTTGCTGTGCGGATACTAACTTCTTCCTGGAGACGCTCATAAGTTATACCTTTAGCTTTTACTAAATCATGATTAAGCAGAACCTTAATCCATTCAGTATCATCTTTTAAGGGGAAGAATTCTTGGAGTCCCATGGCATGGGCGATAAGATTAACAATTTCCAGATCTGATTTACAATCGTAAAGCGGTTCGATGGCTTTATTGGAAATAGATAAAAAGGGATTATTATAGCTGCTGCGTAAATCGTTGACCTCAGCCCAAAAAGCTACCGGCAAAACTATGTCTGCATAGCGGGCTGTATCGGTTAATTCGGTTTCTAAAACTACCCAAAAATCAAGATTAGGTATAATATCATCAAACCATTGATTTTGCTGGGCAAAATTGCTTATAGAGTTAGAACAGGCTGTAATCATAGCCTTAAGCGGATAAGGGGTATCAAATAGTTTTTGTTCCCGGAATACTTCTCCGATAAAAGTCTGAGGAATAGCATCTTTTTGCATTTTTCCGGTAGAACCGCCTAGATACATCTCGATAAAATTAAAAGTTATACTGCTGTTAACATATAAGCCGCCCACGCTACAACCAGGACGGGCAATATTTCCAGTCATAACTCCCATCAGGGCTATACAGACTCCCCAAAGGTGTCCATTTTGATAATGGTCAATACCATAATTGGTATAAATACTGGAAGCACCGGAGTGGGTGTATAAGTCGGTCAGTTCATAAATTTTCTCCACTGATATGCCAGTCTTTTCAGAAGTATAATCTAGGTCGGTTTCCATAACTCTTTCTTTAAGCAAGGTGAAGGAGGTGTCAACTTCCACCCCATTTACAGTGTAAGTTCCTTCTAAGGCAGGATCTGTCATTTCTTTGGCCAGGGCTGCACTTTGAGTGTTTTCATCCCATACATAATAATCGTCTTCTTCCGGGCTTAAGTCTGGTGTAAAATCACTTTTACGCAATAGTTTGCCATTATCTTTACGCACTAAATAAGGAGCCGTACTTTTAAACTTAAGATAATCATAATCCAGCCAATCTTTTTCGATGATAATGCGCATCATACATAGGGTAAGAAGTAAATCCGAACCCGGCACGATAGGTATATATTCGTCAGATTTATGGGCTGTAGCTGATTTAATTGGATCTATACAAACAACCTTGGCTCCCATACGTTGGGCTTTAGCTATAATACGCCAGCTTTGAGGTTGAGTGTAGACAGGATTCGAACCCCAAATGAAAATTGCTTTAGAACGTAACATATCAGCCGTCTCATTACCCATTAGCCAAACTCCGCCGCCTATAACGCGGTTAGTACCGTAGCCTAAAGCCTGATCGTAACAAACATTAATCCGGGTTGCCCCCACTGCGTGGGAAAATCTATTAATAATTCCCTGAACTCCATGTACAAGACCGTAACATCCGGATGCTGTATCGACTACTAGGGCTTGGTCTCCATATTTATTTTGGATTTCTTTGAATTTTGCAGCAATCTCAGCTATGGCTTCATCCCAGGAAATAACTTCCCATTGATCACTGCCACGTTCCCCTACTCTGCGGAGTGGTTGTTTAAGACGGGTGGGACTATATGTACGTTGCACAATGGATAAGCCTTTTAAACAACAGCCCGAATAATCGTCCTCCGGATATGGACGCATACTAGTCTTTACCAACTTGCCATCCCGAACATGGGCATTTAACATACAACTTTGGAAACAGTTAGACCGACAAGATAAAGGAAATAATTCTTCTTGTGATGATCCCGGGGCAGAATCTCCCGCGGCCAATGCCTTAATAACTGTATCTCCAGGATTAGCCATTGCTACTCCAGTTGCAACTACTGCCGTTGCCGCTGATCCTTTAAGGAAAGTACGTCTGCCAAAGCTTCTGCCGAAAATGTGGCCATTTTCTTTTTCCATATGATTTACCTCCTTAGTTAAAGTAGGTAGTTGTTTTTGTTGGTGAAGTAACTCAGCCATATTCTTAATAATTAATTGGTCCTTACGAGCAAAAGCAACTGCTAATATAAGTTCATTATCAATTGCTTCTTTTGCCACTAGATAAGAAGAACTAAAGTCTATATCCTGAACATAAGATAGCTTATCCCTGGAAATTAGTGATATAAGAGTTAAAGTGGGATTTTCGCGATATAATCGTTTTATAATATCGAGGTGATCTTCCTTATAATCAAAAATATCAATAATTACTATACAAGAGGGAATTTCTTTTACCTTTTGATAAAGTTCAGGAAGAGACTTAAGACGAATAAACGTTTCACGCTGGGTAGATAATAAATCAATAATTGGAACTTGCAGCCATTCATTAGGAACAGCCACAATGATTTGAATTTGCCTATCACTCAGGTTCACAAAAACAACTCCTCAGAATATATGCGCATATTCTATATTTATTTTAATAAAGAGGTAGCTTATAGTCTGTCGTGCTAAACCCTCATTCTTCGCCAACAGGTTGTAATGTTTTCCGCTACATTATTAATTAGTCTTCAAACAATCTATAACGGATAGCGTATTGCACTAAATCTTTTCTATCGGTTAAGTGGAGCTTGTCACTTACCCTGCGTTTGTAAGTTTCAATGGTGCTGGTAGATAAAAATAATCTTTCACCTATCTCGCGGCAATTATAGCCCCGGGAAAGAAATGCCAGGACTTGCCTTTCCCTATCTGAAAGTATCTCGGGAGGTATTTCCGGTCTTTCTTCCTGGGTGACAAATTCTATAGACGCAGAGGAAGCATTCTGGTTAATAAATTGTCCCGCCATAACTTGTACCCCTGCTGAACTAAGAAAAACCTTGCCTGCTTTCACTTGTTCGATGGCTTGTAAAATTTCTCTATCGGCTGCAGATTTATGAACATAACCTACTCCTCCGGCTTCCAGGAATTTCATTAGATAAAACTCCTCAGGATGCATAGTTAAGGCAATAATCTTCGTTTGGGGCAGTGCTTTTATAATTTGAACGGTAGCTTCTACTCCATCACCATCAGGCAAGGTAATATCCATCAATATAATTTCCGGTTTTAAGTGCAAGACTTTTTGTACGGTATCTTCACAAGTCCCGGCTTCCCCTACAACTTTTATTCCGGCACAACTTTCCAAAAACATCCGTAAAGTATCCCGTAAAAGTTTATGGTCATCTACTAGAAAAATTGTTGTTTCCTGCATAAAACCAACCTCCAATTATTTTAAAGGTAGCCATATATTAATCGTCAGTACCCATTACATAAATCGCCGCATACCACAAATTTCTTTAATATTACCACTTTGTTCTTTTATTTATCCTATATTCTAACATTTTACTATTTTTCATCTCTGCAAAAATATAAAACCGTCTAAAACTTTACGCTTTAAACGGTTTTATTTACGGTGTTTTTAACTTTTTTAGTTTAATTTTTTAGAATAACCCTACAATTTCCCCGCTAGCTAGAATATCAATTTTTTCAGCGGCGGGAGTTTTGCCTAAGCCCGGCATAGTCATTATAGTACCGGCCAAAGCTACTACAAAACCGGCTCCGGCGGCTAATCTTACTTCTCTTACATTTACTTCGAATCCGGTGGGCCGACCTTTTAAGTCCGGGTTATCTGATAAAGAATATTGGGTCTTAGCCATGCAAACCGGCAGATGTCCATAACCTAATTCTTCAAACTTAGCTAATAGACGGCTCGCCTCGGCAGCATAACTCACCTTGGCCGCACCATATATTTCCAGACAAACACTTTCGATTTTTTCTTTTAAGGATAAATCCGATTCATATAAAAATTTAAAGCTGCTGGGTTTTTCGGCGGCGGCAATAACTTTATGGGCTAAATCTTCTCCACCATCTCCGCCTTTGGACCATACTTGGGATACTGCCACTTCTGCTCCTAAAGCATTACATTTCTTGATGATGAAATCCATTTCTTCCTGAGTGTCGGTGGGGAATTCGTTTAGAGCCACTACTACCGGCACCCCATATTTATTTATGTTTTCTAATTGTTTTTCCAGATTAGCTACGCCTTTTTCCAAGGCAGCCATGTCTACTTCTGATAGCTTGTCTTTGGGCACTCCGCCGTGATTTTTCAAGGCTCTTACGGTGGCTACTAAAACTACGGCATCCGGTGCAAAATCAGCAAAACGGCACACGATGTCAAAGAACTTTTCCGCTCCCAAGTCCGCACCAAAGCCCGCCTCGGTAACCATAAAATCAGCTAATTTCAGCCCCATTTGAGTGGCCATAATACTGTTAGCCCCATGAGCTATATTGGCAAAAGGTCCGCCATGCACAAAAGCCGGGGTATTTTCTAAAGTTTGTACTAAATTAGGTTTAATCGCATCTTTCATTAATAAGGCCATGGAGCCGGCGGCTTTAAGGTCATCAGCCGTAACCGGTTTCCCATCATAATTATAAGCTACCACAATACGTTTAAATCTTTCTTTTAAGTCCATCAAATCAGAAGCTAAGCATAAAGCGGCCATTACTTCCGAAGCTACACTTATATCAAAGCCCGACTCACGGGGTATACCATTAGGTTTACCACCTAAGCCCAGGACTATATTTCTTAAAGCTCTTTCGTTTAAGTCCATGACCCGGCGTAATACTATCTGCCGCGGATCAATATTTAGAGCATTACCTTGATGAATATGATTATCCAGCAGGGCAGCCAATAAATTATGGGCAGAAGTTATAGCGTGTATATCTCCGGTAAAGTGAAGATTAATATCTTCCATAGGTACTACTTGGGAATAACCGCCCCCGGCTGCTCCGCCTTTTACTCCAAAGCTGGGTCCCAATGAGGGCTCCCGTAAGGCGATAATAGCCTTTTTCCCTACTTTATTCAGGGCTTGCCCTAGACCTACGGTGGTAGTAGTTTTGCCTTCCCCTGCCGGAGTAGGATTAATCGCTGTTACTAAAACCAGTTTACCGGAAGGCCGGTTTTTAATTTTCTCCCAAACATCTAAAGAGACTTTAGCTTTATATTTACCATAAAGCTCAATATCCTCCTCGGTTAGTCCAATCTTTTCCGCTACATCAATTATGGGCAGCATTTTTGTTTCTTGTGCAATTTGGATATCACTCTTCATTAAAATCCTCCTTCAATCTTTTCTTAAATATATTGATTTGCTTTAAGAACCTCTATAGACTTATTTTGATCTTCTGCTGCTACAAGAATTATAGGTCCGGTACATCCCATTCCGCTGGCCGCATAGATTTTATTTTTCCATAAAGCCTTAACTGCATCATCAATTTCCAGTATATCAATCCCGGCTATTTGAGCATCGGTAACTTTTTCCGGCGGACTGGTGATTTCCTCTTCCTTTTCCGGAGCCTTAGGAACTTCTACCTGCCATCCGGCTTTAATAGCCGCCTTGATTTCGGTTTGTCTAACTGAAGCCAGTTTTCCTCTAACCATGGCCGCACAGTATTTAATAGCATTAGCTACTACAGGAGTACCTGAGGCCCGGGAAATTATAAATATGAGCCGGTCAAAATTTTCTCCGATGCCTGGCCCATATCCATAACCTACAGTTTCATAATCACCGCCACTATTAAAAGAACTAAACAGCTTCATTAAAACATTACCAGTAAGGGTATCTGTTACCAATACATCTACACTACCCAATATTAAATCATTTCCTCGTAGGATCTGTCCACCATCAATTCGCTTTGATGCTCCCCAACTAAAACTATAGCCTTTACTGCGCATAATATTCAAGTGTCTTTCTACTTGGCGGGCTCCTTCAATATTTAGTATTCCTACCGTAGGATTTGGGTTGCCATCTGCTTTAGCCGCAGCTATACCGTAGACAGCGTTCTTTACCATAGCTTGTATGCGGTTAGTATCACTAGTTCCGGTAGTAGTAGCAATATACATTTTTTTACACCGGGCCGGAGTAATCACTTTACCTACGGTAGCTACCCCGATCGGAAAAGGGTAATGCATAGTTACTACCCCATCGATAGCTTTTTTATCTAATAGTTCTTCTAAAATATGATGAACGGCTTCTTCATTATCAGCTTCATGTTGTTCTAAATGAGTTGCGGTTTTAGGCCCGATTAAGACTACTTCTAAAGCAGCGTCTTCAGCCATAGCATCATAAGCAGCTTGAATAAGATCCTGACTAGGTATTTCACTGCCAAAAGTAGTAAGGGCCACCTTAACTTGGGGCCGGGTGGCTCCCGTTAATAACATGGTAGCAGTTTCCGAGAAAACTTGGGCGGCTAACTCCTGAGGTGAAAAATCTTTCATTTATATCACCTCCTAGTCAAAGCTTCTGCTACATCTTGCATAGCTTTAGCTATTAACTCTCTTATTTCTTGCTTGAATTCTTCCGTGTTACCCGCACTTGCAGTGATATTTTCCCCCTTATTTTTTTCGATAATAAAGCTTAGACCATCAAATAAGTCGGTCATGCGGCCTAAGAACAAACTGCCTTTACCAATCAGCATAGCTCTGGTCATTTGTCCGTTTTGGATAGCATCACATATATGTCCTATCATAGGCACACCTGAAGGGATATGGCCTTGGGTAGGAGCAAAACCGGTTACCCCATGCTGGGAGGCAAAGCTCATTAAATCAGCTTTTTCAATTTCTCCCCGTTTAACTGCCATAGCCCCTATCATTTTATAATTAGCCATAGGCACATCTCCGGCACCAGCCGGAACTGTTATCTCCGGGTTTTGCAGCTCGGGGGCAAATACATCTATATCAGTTATTTTCATATCATTCTTTTCCAGGGGATCAACTACGATAGCTTGGATTACCGCTTGCGGGGAAGAGCCGGAAGCGATTTTATGCTTGCCTACGATATCGGTTCTAACTACCGGGCTTTGTCCATCATTTTCGCTGATTAATACCGCATATCCTGCTATCATATCTTCTAAAACCGGAATATTCTTTTTAACATGGTCACGGCTGTTCATACCTAATTTAGCTGACGAACCACCGGCCATAACTACCACATTCTTAAATATTCCGGCCTGTACTAATGCACACGCATTTAAAATACCATGGGCGGGAGCGGCACAAAAACCTCGAACATCGGCCCCGGTTGCATTACTGCAGCCGGCAATTTCCCCTACGGCTTTAGCTAAATTTCCCCCACCCCTTTGATTCATATCTCCAATGGCTTCTTCCGAAGTTTCAATAATATAATCAATTTCCCCCGCATCAATATTATGCTTTTTAAATAGGTTAGCCATAGCTAAAACTCCCGAAGCTTTAGCTACTAAGTTTTCAAATACCACATGGGCATTTAAATTAGGATCAGTTTCATGAGCTTCTCTAACGCAGCCCACTAATACCCTGTTTAAGTACAAACCATCAGCACGACCCGAGGAAACCAGGCTTTCTATTTCCTTTATATCTTTGGTTTTATCTAAAGCAGCTAAATGTTTGGCACTAAATAGATTTTTACTTTGTATATTGCCTTTAACCGAGGCGGCAAAATCAGGGGTTAATTCTACTAAATTAAAACTGTCCGCTATTTTTAATAAGGCGTAAAATTCTTCTTCCGCTAAAATTTCACCTCGGCGTCCTTCTTTGTTACCATTTACCAGGTTTTCATACCAAGGCCCCGGGGTATTATCAAGCTCAGCCGGAGACATATTGCCTATGTACACCTGATTTGGTGCATAGTCAACCGCTTGCTCAAATGTTCTTAAGTTATGAGTCAGAACCTGCAAATATTCTGATTCAGGATTATGAAACTTTTCCGAAGTAATGGTGGTTCCATGTTCTAGCAATATATTGGGAGCGTGTATCAATACATATGCAGATGCCTTTATTACTGGATAATTCAAGAGCAACTACCTCCTTTTTAATTTTAATTAATGAAAGGGAACAGAGAACCTTTCCCTGTTCCAGCGGGCGACCACAGGTCGCCCCTACACGTTTTACATTTTACGTCTCACGTCTTATCTCTAAAAAACCGTTTGTTCACTGACATCGGTCTCTAAAGCTTTTAAAGCCTGTAAAACTAAATTCTTTCTTAAAGCTTTTTCTTCTTTTTCCTCTAAAGCCGGATTACCAAGGGGATAAGGAATAGCTACCGCCGGCACAATTCTATTAGCTCCTACGGTTTTGGAAATAGGAACCACCGTACAAATATGCACCGCCGGTACATCAACTACATCCTCTAATTCTTTTATCATCGTTGCACCGCAACGGGTACAAGTACCTCAGGTCGAAGTTAAAATAATGGCATCTACATTTTCGCGTTTAAGTTCTTCTCCAATTTCATGGGCATATTTTTTGGAATTAGCTACCGAAGTACCATTACCTACCGTACTATAAAAAACCTGGTGCAGGCTGCCAATGGCACCTTCCTGTTCCAATTCTCTTAAAACATCTACCGGTAATACCCGATCCGCATTCTGGTTAGCATAGACCGGATCATAACCGCCATGGGCAGTCTCATAAGTGGCCTCCGTTAAATCCTTAACTCCGGCAATATTATAGCGGCCAAACTTGGAAGCACTAGATGATTCAATCCGGTCAGGATTACCTTTCGGTACAATTCCCCCGGAAGTGACTAGGGCTATCTTAGCGGTATTTATATTCTTAACTCCGGGCCGGGGCGTAACTCGGTCAAATACAGGCATAGGATATTCGGTAGCATACTTTTGTCCGGTTAACTTCTGGATTAACATATCTACCGCCCGGGCAGAACCTCTTTTATCATGCAAGACATTCTTACGAATCCCCCGGGGCAGATAACCTTCTTCTTCCGGGCTGCCTATAGGCTGATGCTTTGCTAACTTGGCCCCCAACTTAGCCAGAGCCGGAATAGCTTTACGCATTTGCGCGGCGGAATTACCGGTCTTTATAATATAAATGTCCTTTTTAAACATATCGGCTCCCGGATTTTCTTCATATAAGCCGGTAACTACCGGGATATTAAGCTTTTCCTTAACTGCTTTACATACCGCCCCGCAAGCCATACCATATCTTCCCGCATTAAAACCGGGGCCCGCTATTAAAAGGTCGGGGTTAAAACTGGCAATCATATCCACTACTTGCTCAGTGGCTGGGGCTAAATTTTCATTAAAATAGCTATCACCACATATGACTGTACCTACGATTTTCATATCAGGCTCTAAAGCGGCCTCCAATGCCGTTCCGGGTCCTACTGCTCCTGCTTGGCTTAAGGGGGTTATATCAGCTTTTTCTTCACCACCTATTTGACCAAAAAACTGATTCAAGTAGTGGACTACCCGAATCTCCGCCATATTTACCCATCTCCTTCAAATAATGCTTAGCTGCTTTGCTCTCTTATATTTTGCATTTCAGTAATAATGTCATCTACTTCCACAACCATTTCCATCATGCTAATCTGATCTTCGTAAACTTGTGGTTCTATTAATTCTTTTAACTCAAAAATATGATAAACAGGAAGCCCTAGCTTAACATTAGTCAAAGGGCCGGCAAAAGTAGGATCACCTATTAATACTGTTTCCGCAGTTAGTCCGGCTGATTCCGCTTCAGCCCCGCCTAAAATTACTGCTACATTTTCTGGCCCATATTTTTCGGCTATTTCTTTAATTCTGGCTTGATTGGCCATGTCCATGGCCCCGGCTGCAGTTCAGACAAAACACTCGGTACTGGTAAAGATAATATCCCCGCCAATAGTTTGCATACATTCGGCAATAGCCGGACCGGGAATTCCATCTCTGTCTCCTAAAATACATACTTTTTTATCCGCAAAAAACTCTTTATTAACCATTTAAATCATCCTTTCTTTTTATAATCCTATTGCTCCCATTTTATTGAAACCTAATTCATTAGTAGCCCCGGTAATAGCTTGAATTTCTACGGTGATAGAACCATCATCAGCTAATGATTCGGCAAAACCGCCTGCTATTACATTAACTGCCCCTACATACCCAATTACCCGGTTAAGCTTGGGTAAAACAATTATTTCATTAGCATTGCCTCCACTTATTACGGCATCAGCCGCTTTATCTCCATCAGCTAATGATTGCGAAGCTCCATCCCTACCGGCATATTCATCTGTGACTAAAACCGTTTTAATACCTGCTGCTTCAAGCTTACGGCAATTCATGATTAAGTCGGCATCAGGGTTGCCAAAACCTTCTTCACTGATAATTACCCCATCTACTCCCAAGCCTTTAACTAACTTAGCCGTATAATTGGAACTGCGTTCCTTATCCATCAAGGTAACATTTTCATTAGTTACTACTACCCCGATGAAATTGTAGTCCTGGCCGTGCCGGGCCCATAAATCTTCGATAATAGGATTGTTTTGATGATGATAAGTAGTATTCTTGTCACAAGCCGATACACAGTTGCCACTGATTATGGCTCCATCCATTACTTCGGTAGGATATAAGAGCGTAGGCAGAATTTTTTTCACATCTACCCCATAAAGGTACGTGTCATGCATTAGACCTTGACTTTGCAGCATATAAACATAGGCTACCTTAGGCAAATGGGGAAATTCCTGTAACCCTTGGGCAAAGCTTTTAGCCCCATATATTTTTACTTCATCAGGCTTTACCTCCCGGGCCGCCTCCGCAATATACTTAGCGGCTTTTAGTCCCAAATGCCTTAAAGCATCTTCATGCTCGTGCTGTTTTAAGCCGGGGGCTTTATCAGCTAAAATCACCACATTTATAGTCTGGGCAAAGGGGGTATAAAGGGCCCCCGGCCCGGTCATGTCAATTATCCCTTCCTGGAAACCGACTATATTGCCTACGGTCAGAACGGTCATACCTTTTAGAACATGAGTTACCCCTGTTCCTACCATTTCTACATTGCCAAAATAACCAGGAAAAACATGCCCTGAACCTGAAATCTTAACCCGGGGTTCTATTACATCCTTAACCGGACAAATTCTTACCGAATCACCAGGCTTGACTATATCAATATCAACTTTAATTAGCCTCTCATCTTGAATATAATCTAATAACCCGGCTTTATTAATATAGACCGTGCCATTCTTAAATTCGGTTTTATCCCCCAATTTAACATCTTTGACATAAATATGGCCAAGTTCTAAGTGCATTAAAATTTCCTCCTGACTACTTAAGCATGTTTTTTTATTTTTTCTTCTATATCCTCAGGCATTATTTCCTGACCGGATAACTCATCAATCTTTACTCCGTCTTTATAAAATAAAATAGCGGGCAAACCTAATACCTTCTGACTTATAGCTAACCTGCGGTTCCCTGAAGTATCACAGGAGCAAAACTTAACCTTATCTTTATATTTTTCCGCTAGTTCTTCCACATATGGCATTAGTTCTAAACAGCGTTCACATTTGGGCCCCCACCAATCTACTAAAACTACTCCTGAGGCCTGTAAAACTTCTGCTTCAAAATTTTCTTTATGGACTTGAATCATCTCCATCACTCCTTTTAGCTTATATTTTGGTAATTGTCTTTAATTTATCCTCACTTATTTCACTAATAGTTGCCTTTATTTCTCCTTTTTCAAATAACTGCACTAAGGGCAGCTCACTTAAATCTATGCCATATCTTCTCTCTACCAATTCGTTTCTGGTTGCGTCAACTTTTACTAAGGATAATCTGGCATTATTATCTCTTACAAACTGGTCAACTATTCCTATCTTCTCCGTTCCCGGCATGTCGGTAGGATTATAATAGGCAACTAGTACTGGTTTATCGGCATTAATTACCTCTTTATCCCATAATTCTGTTTCATGTACATACTTTTCGGCGGCAACAGCCGCAATAGCACCATCGGCCGCCGCAGTTACCACTTGTCTTAAATACTTATCCCGTACATCACCGGCTGCAAAAACTCCTTCAATATTAGTCGCCATTTTTTCATCGGTTATTATATAACCATGAGGAGAAACTTCTAATTCACCTTGCAGTAAATCAGTTTTAGGAACAGTTCCGATAAACACAAAAACTCCATTAACAGGAAATTCAGATTCTTCCCCGGTTTTTATATTTTTTAAAGTAACACTCTCAACTAACTCATCCCCATTTATGCTCTTAACCGTTGAATTCCACACCCAGCTTAGTTTAGGATTTCTAAAAGCTCTTTCGGCTGAAACCCGGTTAGCATCAACCTTACCTTCTTCATGAATAACAATAACCGTAACATTTTCGGCAAATTTAGTAAGATATTCAGCTTCCTCTATGGCCGCATCTCCACTGCCCACTACTATTACATCTAATTCTTCAAATAAATCAGCATCACAAGTCGCGCAGTAGCTCACCCCTTTACCTCTTAACTTCCCTTCTCCCGGAACCATTAACATTCTAGGATCAGCCCCTAAAGCATAAATAACTGCTTTAGCGTAATAATCTCCTTTTTTACCCGTAATCCTCTTAGGGTTAGCCTTTAAATCAAATGAAATAATCATGTCTTTTATAAGCTCGGCCCCAAAATCAATAGCATGATCAGCCATAGCTTGAGTAAGCCCCGGTCCGGTAGTGCCCCGTCCAAATCCCGGATAATTTTCCAGATCTTCAGTGGTAGCCGCTTGTCCCCCAGGTTTGCCTTTTTCAATAACCCCGGTTTCCATACGGGCTCTGGCTCCATACATGGCCGCAGCTAAACCGGCCGGGCCTCCGCCCAATATTAACAAATCATAGATTTTTATATCCTTCACCTACTTTCACATAATGAGTTAAGAGCCATAATTAATAATTCTTGATCCATCATCTGTAAATCATCTGTCCATTCATTTTGCTGAATTAAATAATCCTCGGTACTCATTTTTTCGACTTGTAGTAAACAACTTTCCATAGTTTGATAATCCTGCTGCCTGAATTCACCTGCCTCTTTGCCTACTATGATGGAGCGGTATGGGTTCTGATTAGGTTTTACACTTCCAGCTAAGGGATGAGATAATAAGGGATGACCCTGAGCAAGGTAATTTAGAACTTCATAATATACCGCGTTTTTATTACTATTTCCCACTGGAGCTATTTTTACATCACTTATATTTTTAACCATAGGATTATTAGTTATTATTAAAATTTCATTTCTAGTCACCGTTAATATCCTCCAGAAAAATAATAAGGAGCAGGCTTATGCGCCCCGCTCCCATAATTAAATAAAAAAACAGGGCAACAAGATTAACCCTGTCCCCTATTTACGAAAAGGATAAATACTTTAAATTCTCCCCATTTAAAGATATTTATTACTATTTATTTATAATGCGGTATACTTCCTCATAAGTATTATCTTTTATCTTCCGGCTTTCACTTAAGAGTTTTTCTAATTCTTGCCTTTTTTCTGCTACATAGGCTTCATCTTTAATGGAAGGCAGATTAATAGAAACATTCATTACTCCGCTTTCAACTGCCGCGTAGCCGTTTAAAGCTGCCACTCCTATATCACTGATAGCATTAGTGTTAGCTGAGGCTACCATACTTTGACCCAGTTCTAAAACCTCCAGACAGGTAGCAGCTATGGCCAAGGGAACATCAGCCGCTTTTTTATAAGCAGTTTGAATCGCCGCCGTTCTCTTGGTTTTATCTTCATCTGATTCTTTAGGCATTTTAAAAGTTGCCATTAGCTGATTAAAGGCCTCAGTATCTTCATCTATTAAGCCAGTTAACTTCTTATGCAAGTTATCACTTTTAATTAAGGCGGCCTGCATTTGACTGTCTACACTTTCATAACCTTTTTTCCCGATGGTAAGATGACATACCATAGATAATAAGCCCGCCGCTAAAGCTCCCGATAATGCCGCTACACTTCCGCCTCCCGGAGCTGGCAAATCTGAAGCCAGGTCGGCAATAAATTCAGTAATTTTCTGGTCTGCTAACATACTTTCCCCCCTATATTCCAATCATATGATTTTCAATAATCTGATCGCGGTTAAAGTCTACTAATTTCAGGAAATATTCGGCACAATTAATTAAAGCTTCCTGAGGCAGAGTTCCTACTATTTGAGTACCTACTACCGTAAGACCATAACGGGCTGCTTCAGATTCTATCACTTGAAAAGCTCTATA
Organism: Bacillota bacterium; assembly: GCA_023395515.1. Taxonomy (GTDB): domain Bacteria; phylum Bacillota; class Syntrophomonadia; order Syntrophomonadales; family Syntrophomonadaceae; genus JAAYRQ01. The sequence goes on along the minus strand of JAEWZB010000070.1, from coordinate 15,168 downwards.
TATAGGAGTTGCATCAGTATCAAACATATTCATTGATACTGCCACTAAATCACGCTCTTCCAAATAAAAGCCTACTGCGCGAATAGTTGAAAAGCCTCCACTGGGGCCGCGCATCATCTTAGCAATAGCTTTGGCAATATTAATGTCTTTAGTATTTAATATGACATTAACTGCTACTAAGCCGGTAGTAGCCGCACTAACAATAGTTGCTCCAGCAGTAGGGTGTAAGGCGGCCGGTCCAATATCAGGTGCCCGTTCGGGAGTATGAACTGCTTCTTTTAGACCTTCATACTGGCCTTTTCTTATGAAGGCTAAATTTTTTCTATCCTCATTTCTAGAATTTTCCCCACTAAAGAATACTGGCACCTCAAATCTTTTATAGATCTCTTGTCCCAGTTCTTCAGCATACTTTATGCATTCTTCCAGAGTAATATTAGCTAAGGGAAATACGGGTATAGTATCTTGGGCTCCGATGCGGGGGTGGGTTCCAGTTTGCTCTTCCATGTTAATCAGCTCATAGGCTTTCCCGGCCATATTAAGCAAAGCTTCTTGCAAAGGTTCAGGGTGACCTATTATTTCCACCACAGTACGGTTAAAATCAGGGTCAGGATAATAGTCTATCAGTTTTACCCCTTCCACTCCCTTTAAAGGAGCAACAATAGCCTCTATAACCTGTTTACGGCGTCCTTCGCTAAAATTAGGTACAGCATGAATAAATTGATTTGATTGTGTTGACAACTAAGTCTCCTCCTTGTTTTTATATTAATTAAGCCCACTTTACAGCCGGCCCAATTATATTTAGGCTTTTGTTAAAAATGGTGTAGCCTTAATAGTCGAACTGCTACCATCTCTAATATTTAAATTTCTTAAGAAAGATTGATTACTTCGTAATAGTTAGGCTAGCTTTTCATTATATTTCTCCTTTCTAGCATATCATATTAAGAAAGCTTATTTATCTACTTAATAATTTTTATGGAAACTTTTCACTATACAATGCCAAAATAGGAGCAACAGAATTAATCTTAAGAATTATTTTGCCAATGCAGCTTAGATTTATTCTTTATACAGTGACACCAGGCACTTCACAAGCTTATACTTCAACTAAATAAAAAAAAGAGGCTAAAGTAAGATATCCTACTTTAACCTCTCTGGTAAGCGCCAACTTAAGCTTAATTAATCTATCTGAATACTAAATTACATATGTATAAAGCAGCTATAAATCCGGTTATATCTGCGGTTAATCCTGTCACAAGGGAATACTTATATTTCTTTATTCCCACCGCTCCAAAATATACGGTCAGCACAAAAAAAGTAGTATCAGTAGTACCCTGCATTACCGAAGCTAACCTGCCGATAAACGAATCCGGCCCATATATCCTCATTAATTCGGTAGCCAGGCCTAGTACTCCACTCCCGGAAAGAGGCCGCATCATAGCCAAAGGCAGTACCTCGGCCGGTGCTCCTATCCGAGAGGTAATAGGATTTAAAACTTGGGTTAAATAATCCATAGCCCCTGAAGCGCGAAAAACTGATATGGCCACCATCATTCCTACTAAAAAAGGAATAATTTTAACTGCGGTGGTAAAACCTTCTTCAGCTCCTTCTACAAAGCTTTCATAGACCGGGACTTTTTTTAAAAACCCGTATAAAGGTATTATTAAGAGTAATAGGGGAATTGCCCAGGTTGATACCAGATTAAGCAGTGAAAATAGCATTATTTCGGTCTCCCCCAACGGCTGCGGGTTCTAAACCAATAATCTAATGATACGGCTATAGTCATGGCAACTGCGGTGGCAAATATACAAGGCCCTACAATTTCCGTGGGATTTGAAGAGCTAAATGATACCCGTACTCCGATGATAGTAGCAGGTATAAGTGTAATACAGGAGGTATTTAAAGCTAAAAATGTACACATAGCCGGAGAAGCTTCCGGGGAACCTCCATTGAGGTTTTGTAATTCCTGCATAGCTTTCATGCCAAAAGGAGTGGCGGCATTACCTAAGCCCAGCATATTAGCGCTAAGATTAAGAATTATGGCTCCCATAGCCGGATGCTCAGGCGGTACGCTGGGAAATAATTTAATAGTTATAGGTCTCATTATACGGGCTAAGCTTTGTACCAGACCGCCATGTTCGGCAATCTTCATTATGCCTAACCATAAGGCCATAATACCTATTAAATCAAAGCATACCTCTACTGCTCCTTTAGCTGCTCCTAAAGCTGCTTCAGTAACAATTTCTATATTCCCATTAAAAGCAGCTACAATAATGCCTGATGCTAAGAGCAAAAGCCATACTACATTTAACAAGCTTATCCCTCCTAAAAAATTTACCTTTTAGAAGGGTATGAAATTAAGCAGAAAAATAGAACAGTCCACCTAAGTGAACTGTCAGAGCGTCAAAAAAGCCCAATTGTAGCCGCTCAAAATTTTTGGCAAAATATCTCAACATTTTTGGCAAAAATATCGCCATTTCTTAGAAGTATTTCCGAGAACTAATTCTTTTCAATCCCGGTGTATGGTTAGGACTATTCATACACCGGGATTTATTTTTATTGTACTAGGAACTTTCTATATGTATCTCTTTTTTTCTCTTTACTCACTTGTGCATAAACCTGAGTAGAACTAGGGTCAGAATGCCCTAATAAAGCCTGTATTGATGATAAATCAGCTCCATTATTAAGCAATAAAGTCGCTAATGTGTGCCTCATTACATGTGGATGCACATTTTTTTCAACTTCAGAGCGTTTAGCAATAATTTTAATTTCTCTCTGAATAGCTCGATTACTAACACGCCTATATGGTCGGCGTTCCGTTACAAATAAGGCTTCTTCCGTATCCTTCCTATAATTTAAGTATTTTTTTAAATGGTAAATGGCTTTAACGGAAAGAAAGACTTCTCGTTCCTTATTACCTTTACCGATTACTCTCGCACTCATAGACTGATAATCAATGTCCCTTTTATTTAAAGCCTGTATTTCTGAGAGTCTACCACCAGTAGCATAAAACACTTCTATAATGGCACGTTCTCTGGGAGTTATACAAGATTCTCTAATCATTTCTAATTCCTCAATACTAAGCGATTTAGGAAGTCTCTGTTCTTGTTTAGGGGGCTTAATGCGCCTGGCAGGGTCTTTAATTATAATCTCTTCATCTGTAAGCCAGGCAAAAAAGGATTTTAATACTGAAAGTTTTCTAGCTATTGAGCTCATTTTTAAGGTTTGAAACCTACTAAGATAAGACCTAATCTCTGCCGTATTGATTTGTTCTATAGGTTTTTGCATATGTTCCGAGAAAATACGGAGTTCTATTTGATATCCTTCTAATGTTAAGTCGCTTAACCCTTCTAGTTTTTTGGCCGATAAGAATTGCTCTACCTTATCCCTGATATCTGGATGTGCATTCGGCATCCGAGCCAATCTAACATCATACAATGACAAAATATCGGCAATAGTGCTTCTTAGTTTAGGTAGTTCCACATCAAAACAAAGGTCTGAAATTGATGTCGTTATTTGGGTAAGCAATTGCTCACCTGTAGAAGTGTAGTAAGACATGATATAATACCTCCCCTGTGGTATCTTTGCCCCTGAAAAGTAGATTAAGCAGGCGACGCTTCAGGGGAAACGTCAAGTTGGGTAGCTACTCCCAACTTTTCTGCCTGCTTAAATTGTATCATATCATGCAGACTATCCCAAGTAAAATAAGAACATTTGTTTGCGGTTTTCAAAGACCAATCTTACTGCGCATAAATTATCCTATAGTTCCGTTTCTACTATATCATCCATTGTAGGGCTATCTCCCCAAACGGCAAATATGCCCCCTCGATATGGCTCTGGCACTTCTTTTTGTACCTGCTCCCGCCCATTAATACTATTAATATAAGCACAACGCCAAGGTTCGCCGACTATATCGCCATCATTATACCCAAACTCTTTACCTTCTTCACCTTGCACTACTTTCTCTTTTTTCACACTTACGCTGTCTTGAGTTAAATTATCTAAAGTATATTGTTCAATCATTTTAAATTCCTCCTAATTAGTTAAATATTCAGCAGAAAATTCGATACAAGAGTTATTTAGTATATCAGCAGCTATTACATTATTATCACTTGCTGAATTATTAATTTTAGTTGGAAGTACATAATTTGTGCTTCCAATTATCAACAATCCAAATTGCGCTGCTGCTCCTAGATTAATATATCTTATTGATGCTATAACGCCTCCGCTTACACCTGATGCCACAAACGGAAGTCCTTCTATTTTTACAATTCCACTCATGGTTGCATCTTTTTCAGACAATGCCATTGACCCACTAACAAACACTTTTTTACCAACTTTATAATACTTACCACTTCTTTTTGTATAAGTATGATTATTAGTTCCAGTAGCTCCGGTTAATGAAGGTGTCCATGTACCTTCTTCAACCGGTAAATTGCCAGCATGCCAAATGTGATCAGTCCCCCATAGCAAATGCCCGTTGTCAAATAGTCTTAAGGGCTTGCTTCTTAAATTAGACAGAGATATATAATTGTCGGAACCGCTATATATTCGCACCAAGTACCCTGTAATCACACCGTCCATACCCATAAAACTAATTCCGTGGTCAGCGTTAGTTTGTAGAATCAAATTTTTTCTAATTATTTTTGTATGATCTACAAAAGTTTTTTCACCATTAATGGTTTGTACGCCCGTGGTTAGATGCTGTACTTCATCTGCCAAGTGCGCAATAACTTCATCCTGCAAGCCGTTAATATTGTCTCCTATACTTTCCATCTCATCATGTGCAGCCTCAATACCATTCTCAATTTTATTCATTCTTTCGGCTGTTACCCTGGTTCCTTCTTGAATTACTTCGCCTGTCTCGGGGTCTACGAAATGGTCAATCCACTTAGTTTTTTCATAAGGCATTTTTATCCCTCCTTAACTTCAAACTTAAATCTAACAAGTAGACCTTTGGTGTTAGTCTTTGCTATGACTTCAGGCTTTATGGCAAAATCATTACCACTAATGGAAACGAGTTTAAAGTTGCTCATATTGCCACTTAACTCATCTTCAAAATACAAATAAATCATGACGGTGCTTCCTGTAAGAGCAGTCTTATAAATATTAGCATCACACGTTACACCGTTTAAATCATAAGTACCCTTGTCAATTCTGTTGATTATGTCTTGAGCAACTTCGCTCATTCCTTCCGATGTTATCATCAATCTACACCTCCCCAGCATGAAATGTATTACAACGATATTTATTATTATCAAAGGTTTTAAATTCCGTTATAACTTGAATAGCAGCATCAAAGAACTTCGCTGTGTTTTCGGGTTCAGGATAAGTGTTACATATTAAAACATTACATATTGGATACTCAACCGGGATATATTTAGAGTCTGGTTTAATTATTATCCCGCTTTCAGAGCCAATTCCATAATTAGGCTTTGCGCTTGCAGGTTTTACCTTCATAACTTCTTTGTCAATAATGGCAATATCATTAACACCACTTTGTTGTTTCGAGCCAAGATAGACTAGGAACTCGGCCCATCGGGAAGGGTCATGAATATAAAAGGGTTCAATCCGTGACTGCTCGTATCCTAATGCTTTCAGTGCCAGAAGTATTCCCAGCTCTGTACCGGCTTGCTCAGCAATAATATTCTTCATTGAAAGCCTTGTCCTATAGTTTTCAATGCTTTCACCTTTAAGTCTGTTCATGCGCCGGTCACGGCCATGCTCCTCAAGCATCCGGGGACTGGCACTGATAACCATTGACTCTTCTCTGACCCGAAAAATATCTTGCTTCAGCTTATCAAATAGCTTTCCAATTACCTTGAAAAGTATATAAAACTGGTTATTAGCCTTTGCAACTTTTTTAAGAGGACTAAAGAGAAGGTAATACATATAGTCTTGAAACTTTTCAAACATACCTTACACCCTCTCGACACTTATATTGAGCATCCCGAGCACGATTACCTTGTCATTACTTAGAATTAAATCATCGGTAGGAGAAATAATATTTGCCTTTTTATAAATCTGGATTCCATTTTTCAGGGCATAGATAATATCATCTTTATAAAGCCGGTTTAATTCTCGGTCTTTCCTGATTCTCATTAAGTCAGTAATAATGGCTTCCGCTTTTTCCCTAACACCCTCGTCACTTGCATCCTCTGCAATGTAGATTACAATTTCAAAATCCTGCTCTACTGTTTCAGAAGATTTAACAAGTAAATTATCATAAGGCCCTTTAATTTTATTAGCAGCCTCTAACACCTTTTCAAGTAGCCCCTCAGTAGCGCCCCCTGCCGTTGAGGTCACTATAATATCAATAGTCCCTTGGCCCCGTGGGTGCATATCGTCCACCCTTACAAACAGAACCCCTTCGACCCCCTCGCAGACGTTTTTGTATTTGTCGGCTATGGGCATGCTAGAAAGTTCTGCCCATGAATTTAAAGTTCTTTCTCTAAGGCTCTCAAATTCCTCAATGTCGCTTCCTTCCTGAACCATCCAGCCAGAATCATTAAATATCCTATCAATGCCCTCAATGTGAGTTAGTGACTTCTTTATTTGCCCAGGTGGAACATTGTATTTTGCGCCTTCTTTTTCAGCTTGAACAAGTACTTTCTGGCTTAGGGAGTCTTTCTGTAAAACCGCATCCTCAGCCACTAGAAACCTAAGCTCTTCACCATTAATATCTTGCTCAGTCTTAAATACATCACCTTTAGCAATCCTAACAGCTTCCCCTGGAGCATCCCTCTCAATGTTTACATAACCCTTTACCTTTGTAGGTTGCTTTCTTTTTTTAGAGAAGTCTGCCGCCTTCAGCTCCATCCATATACCTTTAGCATGAGACAGGAACATATTGTTTAAAACCATTCTTAGGAGCTTCGTTAAATCAATTCCAATCTGTATTACTATCATCAGCAGAGTATAAAATATCCCTCCTGAGCTGAAGTTAGTTATTCTAAATCCCTCATCTTTAAGCTCCTGCAAAATTGAATTCTTCCATTCCTCTCTATCCGGAACTGGCAGGATTTCATCTAATATTTGCTCGTCAATCATTACACCATCACCACCTCAACCTTGACTCTATCTAACGCAATGTCTAAGATGTACTGCCTAGAATCGTTTTTAAACTTAAAGGCTACCTTAACGGATATTTTGTCATCCTCAAAGCTCAGTTTCGTTTGAATTGTTTCGCTGTCGATTTCTTCACGCCTTGAAAGTTTAGTTCTAACCCTCTGCTCAATTTCTAGCCGTACTAGTTCATCATCTTCCGCTTGAATAAAATCAAGCAGCGACCATCCCCAAGTTTCATCATAGAAGAGCTCTCCTTCCTGGGATAGTGCCTCAAGCCTAACATCCTGTATAAAACAGTCCGTATCAGATGAGAGGGGAACATCACCATTAGTGGCAGCCGTCAATTGCCAATCTTCATCAAGTTTTATATCTGCATCATATAACCCCGCCATCAAACCACCTTCCCCACTATATAAATATTTAGCTGGCCGTAGAGGAGGAGCACTGCTGCTACATCACTATTTTCAAGTGCAACCTTTGACTTTACTTCTGGTATTTCAGGAAACAAAGCATTAACCGCTTTATTTTCGTCAAGTATTTTGAGATTATAAACATAATAATCTGGGTATTCTTGAACTTTAGTAACTATTGCATATACGGCAGAAGGGAGCTTAATGTGCTGATACTTAGCCTTGATTAGCTTTTCTATCACGTTTTGAATCATTTGCTCCAGCATGTTATCACTCCTTAAAAATGGATGAAAGTCCGTATAAACCCCGCATCATTAGTAGTAAAGACAACTTTCTTTGTTTCAAATTCTCCCGATATCTTCGGATGCCTGACAATGATTTTCTGCGAATGTTTAATAAAGGGAGTTGAAACTGTTTCAAGTACCCAAACCCCACCCGGCCTCTCCAGGGAGATAATGTTAACCCCATATTGAAACTCATAAATTTTCTTTTGCTCCGGCTTTTCTCCCCAGTAAAACACACTTCCTGAAAAGTAAAACGCTTCTTTGATTTTCCAAATAGAATGAATTTCCTCAATAACCGAAATGACATTCTTCCTGAATACCGGGATTACTTTCTTTTTAGGATAAGTCTTTGAGGATATTCTCATATTTGTAATTCCAGCTTTATTCAAGCAGAATCCTAACATCTCTTGAGGCGTTGTATCTAAAAAAGTGTTAGTGATATCAGTCTCTTCAAGGCGTATCATATCATCCTTAAGCACAACCTCATTGGAGTAGCTGCCTTCATTAACTGGATTAACTACATACCCTTCAAACACTTCATCGAATATTCCGTTATAGCCGAGCTGAATTAGAGCTTTATCTTTTTTACCCAAAGTTACTTTTTCGTTGAACTGCTGAGTGAACCTAACCTTAGCCCAGTCAAAGTATGAATCCTTAGAGGAGAAGACCTCTATTTCAACACCTTGTTGGAAACTATAACTCCCAATACTAATATTTGTTTCAGGATAAAAAAGCTCACTTGTTTCCACTTGTCTCACCTCACTTAATAGGGCATTGCAGTCAGCTTGTTTTTATATACCTGGGTATCTGCGTTATCTGTTGCCGCCGACTTTGTAGTCTTTTCCTGAAGCTTTGGAGCTGTACCGCGACCAGGTAAATACTCCTGATATTCAGAGCTTAAATTTGCTGCTGCCGCATTAGCTCCCTGAGTGCCGGAAGTACTTCCTGCCTTCGTTGCAGTTATAGTCATCGGAATATACTCCCAAAATTCAATCATGACTGTTAGCTCATCGTTTTTGTTTTGTTCTTTAGTGGTAAGATTTTTAAATAGAATCTGCGTAATGCCTCTAGCCGCCGTATGCTCATTTACTATTTCATATATGATGGGCTTTTTCTGTCCCTGTTTTTTAAAGAGATTCTGAATTATAGTAAGCTTTTGCAACTTTGTAAGAACCGGCCCGTCATAGAGAACCAGTTCTAAGTTAATTTTAGCGTCCTCATATCCTGCTGCCTGTTTTGGTTTTGTGCTCCTGCCTTGAACTTCCTGCTCTTCAATTAGCGCATCACCTTTTATCTCCATACTCTTGAAAAGACCGGGAAGGATAATACCTCCAACTTTAACCGTACTATCGTCAATGTATATCAAGATTTATCCCTCCCCAGCTAATGTCAAATCGCTGCCATTACTGTTGGTATAGTCTTCAATTTCCTTTATCAGCTTAAATAACATCTGCAGGTCTTTTAGTTTGCTGATATCTGCCTGAATTATGAGCTTTTCAATAATGGTTGTATTTTCTCTTTCCTTGGAGCTTGAGCTGCTTTCTGTTTTTTCTTTACTTATTTCCTTCAGGCTGACTTTTTTTACTCCCTCCTGGGGCGTCAGGTCAACACGGGCGAAAGCATCTTCAGTAGCTTCAGCCGGAAGATTTTGAGTCTGAAGCATACCGCTTGTTACTGTTTCAAATACCCTTCTTCCTGACAGCGTAAGAGAGGAAAGGGGCCCTGTTTTAGCATCAGAGAAGGGGAGCATATTTCTGATTTTAGCTAAGCCACCCTTAACAGCTTCAACCGGAGCTGATATCTTACTCTTAATCCCTTCTGTGAAAGTGTCCAATACTTTTGAGCCTGCTTCTCTAAAGTCATTTAAACTCCCATTTATAGAGTCTTTAATTGATTGAATACCATTTGCAAAAATTTCTTTAACTCGGTTAAATCCATTAGTAATATTAGCGACTCCATCATTAAAAGCAGCTACAACTGTGTCCCAGTTGCGCCATAAAAGCACCAGTATTGCTATTAACGCCACAATCGCAATAACAATCCAGGTAATAGGGTTAGCTAATAAAGCGGCAGTAAAAGACCATACTGAAGCTATTAAGCCCGGCATTGCCCTTATTGCTGTTGCAATTGCTTGTCTTGCCATTGATGCCATGCTGAGAACAAAATTTTTAACAGCATTTGCCCCGGTAGCAAGAGCAGCCCTTCCCATGCTTATAATAGAAGTGGTTACATTTCTTATGCTAATTGCCGCCGAATGTGCAAAAGCTCTAACTGAAGAGAATCCTTTCCTCATAGCGTCTCCGGCATACATGGCGTGCAGTCTCAACGTTTCAAAACCACTTCTCATATGACTAATTCCAGAGATTAAACCACCCGCCAACTGAGCAGTTTTTGTAAACACCAGACCCACACCGCCAATGATAGTAATAAGAATCCCCATGCTAGTCAAAATGAGTCCTATCGTTAATAGAACCAGGGAAAGTACTTTGACAAGCTGCTGATTATTAGCAATAAATTCGCTTATCTTGTTAAGAACCACTTCGCCTTTTTGAAGCATCGTGTTGAACATCGGCAGCAATTGATTTCCAATTTCCTCTTTAATATTATGGAGTCTCTGCGTAAGTCTGACATATTTCTCCGGCTCAGTTTCGTTAATTGCAGAGGCCATCTCTCGGGTAATTGCTACCCCTTGCCCCATTGATTGATACAATGTAAGAATATTGTCCTGAAGAGCTCCTGTTTTTGAATACATCAAATCAATAAGGGCAACGGCTTCATCAGAGCCAAAGGCTTTTTGGATTTCCCGTTTTTCCACTGCATCAAGGGTTTCTCCGTATTTTGCACGCATAACCTCTAATATTTCAGGCATGGACAAAAGCTGTTTATTGGCATCTAAAAAAGATAGTCCTAGTTCTTCTCCAGCTCTGGCTGCAGTTCTAAGAAAAGCCCTATATTTAGTACCAGCCTCACTACCGCTCATTGTAGCTTGCAACTGCCCTAATATAGCAAGCTGCTCCTCTAAGGGGACATTAGCAGTCGTGGCTGCACCCCCTAAAGATATAATAGATTGTGACATGCTAGAACCGGAGGCTTTAAAAACCAAAATAGCTTCGGCTATTCCAGCCGAAAATATTTCCGCAAATTCAAAATCCGATAAATCCGCATAAAAATCCTTATAAATACCATATCCCGTTGCAAACAAATCCGTCATTTCATCAATAGTTGAGCCTGTTGCTTTTGCCGTTATACCAGCAATTTCCGTATAACCGGCAACTCCTTCATCCGATAGGGAGTCAATACCGCCCTTAATATCGACTGCCGCCCTTAAAAAGTCCGATTTTATTGTTCCTGCCCAGGTATCCGAAAAGTCTTTAGCCGCATTTTCAAGAGTTTTAAAATCCTTAATGCCCATAGCCCTTAATTCTCCGAGGGCTCTCCTGGTTCCGAAGGTTGCCGTTACTGGCGAAAGCACTGCGCCGGTTATCTGAGCCCCGGCTGTTGCCATTGCAATACCGGTCTTAGTCATCTCACCAAATGAATGATTAAGCTTGTCAATACTGCTGACCGAGCTGCCGACCGAACTGTTGACTCTTGCCATCGGGCCGGTCAGGTGGTCAATCATCCCAACTATTACGCTTAATTTAAAAATTGTATCTAAACTCACAGTGCTTTTCACCCCCTGTCAAAAACTTGTAATCTGTGATATATTTTATAAAAAAGGGAGGTCGATATAATGTTAGTAGCCGCTCTTTTGTTCGTTCTTAAACTTATTTTCTTTGCCCTCTGTGCCGGAGTTGCCATATCATTCATTGTTTTTGTGCCATTGACCGTATACGCCATTCCTTACGCTTGGTGGATAGGTGGCCAACAATGTGCTGGTAAGCACCTAGACAAGAAAAAAGAGGGTATTTTTAAAACCGCAAAGAACGCCACACTCCTATATAAGAGCTGGATTTTAAGGAAAGAACCGACCTTTTAGAGAGGCCGGTTCTTTATTCCGAAAATACCTCCGCAATAGCTCTTGCTGCCACATTTTTCTCAAGCTCCTGAATATACCTTGCTTGTGCAAGGGCTCGCAAAAACTCCTCAATGTCCATTTCCTCCACAGTTTTCTTTAGAAGAGCCAGAGGTAAATACCTGTAAATTTCAAGTGAACCGGCTTCAATGAAATTATTATTTACCTCCTGGAGCTGCTCTTCTAAAGCAGCTTTAAATTTATATCTTTTGACAGTCCCAGCATACCAAGCAACTTTTCACCAACACTAAGAGCCAGGGCAGGGTATTCCTCAAGGTCAATCTCCAGCCTCTGATGTTGCTCTTCAATAATGTTATCCAGGACAAACGCCTTGAGTGCCTTGGTTGGGCTCTGTGCCGTGCTCTTAACATACCGGTCATAAGATGCGGTTGCCGGTTTTTTAAACAAGTAAGTCAATTCAACCGTTGTCGAATCGTCCGGCTCAATGGTTGCGCTCACCCGGTACAGCTTCCCATATTTAGCTTTGTAGCTTTCAAATTCGTCTTTTACTACCGTTGCTGCCCCTGCATTGTTCTTATCTTCCATTTTTCTGTTCCTCCTATTTGTCATTTATTTTGAGATTAGTGTTAATTAAACAGGCTTTAATCCATCCCTGGTGATGCCGTCAACTATAATAAAGTCCATATCTACCTTTAGGGACTTATCGCCTTGAGTATTTTTCTGACTAGTTTTAGTGAAAGTAACCGTGTCCAGTTCATCCGTCTTGGTCTTTTGAGTCTGGTTAGCATAGCTCACAATGATTTTAGGAATAACTAGCCTATACAATGAAATTCCTCTCCGCTTGCAATAGGCAACCAGATCATCAAAATCATCCTTAAGTAAGCTCATTTTGCCCTCGGCCTTATAGTTACCCGTCCCGTAACCTCTGGGTCTGCTACCCCTACCATAGGCAGCTTCTTTTTCCAACTCGTCATCATAAGAGATCTCCTGGACTTCAATTTCAAGGCCGGGAAGCTTAACTGCTACATCAGCCCAGTCATACGCCTTACCGTTAATAATAGGCACTTTTCAACCCTCCTTATTGCTGTGTCCTGAATGGGTTCTCCATTCCAAGGTCGAGCTCAATTTCCCTCACGTGGCCGATGGGGACATACCTGATAATGACCTTGAGTTTTTCCGTTACAAGTATGTCCTGGTCTTCAGGGACAACAATTCTTCCTGAAGAAATTTCCTTCGGTTTTTTTCTAGCCATTGCATCGACAGGGATTTGAATAAACTTGGCTATCGTTTCAAGACTGCCCTGAACATCATCCATATCAATATCGCTTTGCAGCTCCTGGAGGGCCTGTTTTCTCGTTTCCTTGATAATCTTGTTTTTAACTCTGGTATCTTCCGCATACCTGTAGTCAGAACCGTCAGGACACATCATTCTTGCATTCGTGACATAAAAACCCTCAATTCCTTCATACTTTCTGAATGTCAGATACTTTGTTTCATCTAACAATGAAAGGTAGTCTTCAATTCCTCTTGGAAGCAGTTCCAGCATTTTGTTCTCTGCAATGCTGAAGCTCTTCACTTCGCCGATTGATTGCTGAATATTGGCTTTGGAATATAGACCGCATACAATTCCAGCATTATTGATGTCTTTTACCGTGCCATCCATTCTGGTATAAAGCGACCTGGCCGTTACTATTTGAATGTCGGTATTTTGAAGCCCGACTCTCTCATTGACAAGATATTGAGCATATTCGTCCAGGTTTTCCTCACTAGTGATATTTCGAGCTTCAAATACAAAGAACATCGGCTTTTTATATAAGTCGAATAGTCTTCCTAATTCCATTGAGACCGCCGCCCAAAGAGCCTTTGTTGACTCTCCCACAATATGTACATACTCAAAGGAATAATTAACGCTCCTTAGCTTATCTATAGCTGTGAGCACTTCTTCATTAGTCATCTGCGGAGCTTCGGTTTTCACGGTGAATGTATCGTCAATCTTATAGGAATTTGCCTGATTTTCCGCATCCTCCGTGAAGACTAATTTTAAACCAGTGGAAGGGATGTCAAGCTCTCCGTTAACCGCCAGGGTAGTTTCTTCAGAGAAAGAATACCCGCCATCCATCGAATACCTTAGCACTGCCTGATTGAAACCACCCGCCCCGGTAAACTTCACAATAATTTCATAAGCATTATTGGGCGTACCTTGTACCGTGCATATTCCTAATCCTGTTCCGGTCTTGACAACATCATCAACCGTGCCGGGAATGGAGGCCGCCACCGGCAAACAATAAATCATACTTGACCCATTTTCCACGCTATCCATACAGGCATCAGCCAGAGGGGAGAGTCCAAGCTTTTCTTTTATTTTTTTAGCGTTCATGCTCCCGGTTATAACAATCGGTACATCAGAAACAACAGGGGAAACTCCTATTTTAAAATGAATCCCTTCACCCTTAGCCGTGTCCACTCCCAGCCCACCATCAGTTATGGTGGTATTAACGTCCCTTAGCATCTTTCTTCACCTTCTTTCCTCCCATCGGGGACTCTAAGAATCCCTTCAATGCTTTCTCATAATCTGACTGAGTCACCGACTTTCCGGCCTTCCAATTCTCAGCAGCTTTCATACCTTCAAACACCCTATTAGGTGTTTGGTTTCTCCTCCTTAGTTCCTCTATACTGAGGAGTTCAGGTATTGGTTTATTCGCCCCCATTGTCTCACTCCTTTTCAAGTGTTTGCTCTAATTCGCTCACTGTGCCGAACATAGAGTCTTTATATATGCCGCCATCGAATATGATTTTAACCTGGACGGCTATTTTTGCTTTTAAAATGCTGTCGTTTTCATCTACCCAGTCAGCATCTTCAATCTCAATGGCTGTAAAATTACCGTCAATAATAATTCCTCTGTCCAACAGGGCAATAAAATTCTCAAAGATGCTCTCACATTTGCTTTCTTCATACTCTCCAATAACCACCATAAAGCTTGTTTTCCGTTCAAATACCTTGACCCTCTTTCGCTTGACGCCCTCTTGGTCTTCATATATAGTTTTTGAGCCGCTTCGAGTATAGGCATCACTTTCAAACAATACCGCTCCGACATGGCTTTCGTTGGATTTCTCAAGAATTTTAATACTAGTGTGCACTTTTGACTTTATGCCGGCAGTTTTAAGTTTTTGTATTAAATAATCTCTGCATTGACCAATCATCTTTTATGCCTCCGTTTTATGCCTCCGTTATGATATCTTCGAGGGTTCCCTTGATTTCTTGCATATCCTCTTCAGATATTCCTAAGAAGGGTCGGGCTGGGATTTTAATGTTGACGGTTACTTGCTTCTTGCGAATCCATCTGCCGTCTACCTGGAAGATGAGTCCCCGGGAGGTCTTGGCCCTGATTGTAACCGTTCTCCCTTTTTCCCCAAACTGGTGAGTCCTGGCATAAAC
>JAEWZB010000075.1 GCA_023395515.1 Bacillota bacterium | reverse complement strand
AACAATTAGCATAAGATAGCCCCCATTTTTTTATTTTGGGGTAATTCGATCAGTAATATTGTTATATACTGCAAAATTGATACGTCCAATTCAAAAAAAGTTGAGTTTTCGGACAGTCTGGCCCGGGACTAAATACATACCATCTTAAGTGCTATCCTATACCAAGCCATCCAGCGGTCTCCGCTCCGCCCAACTCTCACCATCAATGCGAAATTGTCTCTATCCCCGATGTACGCAACCTCTCATCAAGCCCGATCAGCAATCTGGCTCTATCCAAAGCCCCATTGCCTGCAACTTCTACATCAGGCTCAATCCCTACTCCGTTGATTACCTGCATAGCAGGTGAATAAAAGTGAGCTACCGTCACCTTTAAAAACCCTCCATTAGCAAGCTCAAATATGCTTTGTACACTACCCTTTCCATAAGTCCTTTCCCCCACTAAAAAGGCTTTTTTATGATCCTTTAAGGCTCCCGCTAAAATCTCGGAGGAACTGGCACTATTCCCATTAATCAGTAATATCACCGGCTCATCAATTATAATACTTTGCTTATATGCCTCATATTCGGTAACATACTCCTTTTCTTCCATATATAAAGCCACATCATCACCTATAAAATACCCGGCCAAAGCTAAGGCCGTGTTAAAATATCCGCCGGTATTATTACGCAAATCTACAATCCATACATCAGCCTTCTTATCCAGGTCTCTTAATAAACGGTCAAATTCACGATGGGTATTTTGAGCAAAAGAATTAATATCAATATAACCAATATGCCCATCAATAACTTCTCCCGTAACCGTAGGCAACTCTATCATCGCTCTGGTAACTGTATAGTCTAAAAGACTATTGCCTCTTTTAATTACCAAATTAGCTTTACTATTTTCCGGCCCCATTAATAACTTTTGCCCTTCCTCGGCCGAATTTCCTTTTAACGCAACCTCATTTACACTTAAAATTATATCCCCCGCTTTTATTTCGGCCAACTGCGCAGGACTATCCTCGATAACTGCTAAAACCCGCATTCCTTCTGCCACCGCTTCTATATAAATGCCTAACCCCGCAAAATGAGGTTCCATATTATCTAGAAAACTGGCATAATCCTCCTTAGTCCAATACTTAGTATGCTCATCACCTAGAGCCTCTAAAGCTTGCTCTATGGTAGGAGCATTTAATACTGCCAGAGGCACTTCCTCAACATAATAATTACTTAAAATGTACTGTATTTCTTCTAAAGCCTCATCTTCTGCGGCCCATGCTAATCCGGGATTAACTGCTATAATTAAGGTAATTATTAAAACTATTATCCACCTGAATTTACCCATAACATCCTCCATCTAAAAAATATATCTATAATTTATTCTGCAAATAAACTAAACATCCCTGCCCAATTAGAAAAACTTGGCACACACCAAGTCCTTGAATGCACCTAGGGCCACTCCACCCTACGGGTACGCCTGGTGTTCACTGGCGCTCACCATTTAGGTTGCTGATGCTCCCTGCGGTCGCTATTAAGGTTGTAGTTGAAGTCTATTTTTTCTTATACTATCAACTATCAACCTTAAAATTATTATACTTTCTGATAGTATAAAAAACCCTGCCATCTCAGGCAGGGTAGCTAGCCCCTTAATCTTCCTCCTTAACTTCCCGGTTAATTCCACTCTCTGTTATCTTATCTTCAATCCTCTCTAAGCGCCGGCTAATTTCATTTATATTACCAATAAAAGCTGCTACCGATTTTACCACTTCATCCTCCCCACTATTACTCCTTTTAAGATCCAGTAAATCAGCCAACCGTTCCCCGGTCTGTTTGGCAGCTAGCGCAGTATTATAATGGCTTAATACCCTTATCCGCTTCCCTTCCGGCATTACCGCCTCACATCTAGTTCCCTTTTCCAGAGGCTCCAAAGACTTAACATAACTAATATCTAAAAACCCATAAACCATGTCATTATCTGTTACCGCCTGACGTAGCTTCAACGGTATAAATACCCGCTTACCAATATAAAAAGGCAGGGGACCTTTGCGGTTAAGCAAAGTCCCGACTTGCAATCGCTGCGCTTTTAAATCGATAGCATAACTACGGGCTAAATTAGCCCTGACTGCCTTAATCCCCCGCGAATCTATAAAAACTTCTCCCGTATTCAGCCAAACCTCGGTAGCATTCCCGGTATCAGTATAAACAGGAACCAGTCCTATTACATTATCCCTCTCCGCCTCTAACCTCTTAACCAACATACTCACTACCTCCCCTCTTCCATAATCTGCTAAGATATCTTATTCAATCTAACCTAAATCGGGGACAGGCAGAATGCTAGTTCTGTAATAAGATACAAAAATTACCCCACCAGTTTAGGTGGGGTAATGAAATAGTAAACATCCTTTTGATCCGCCTATATACAAGACAATCCGCACTCCCAAAATTTATAGGGCGGGTTTCGTGCCCATCCAACGCAGTAACGCAAAACTCCAAATGCTATATAACTGGCAAACAAAGCGTTAGCTAAGCGTGTATCAAAGCTATTACATACTAGCCCATGGCTTTTCGAAAGTTAATTTTAATTTAGTGTGTTCATATTCCAGGTGTTTTATTGTCTTTTCTGTTGTCTGAAGATTAAGTTCAGCTTCTTTAACATTAGTTAATGTAGACATTCCAGCATCATATCTTATTTGTTCAACGCGTAATTTTTCCTCTGCTATTACACGTTCATTTTTACGTAACTCTATAGCTTCCTCTGTTTGTTTAATAGCAGTATAAATCTTTCTAACCGCACTGCGCATTTGTTCTTTATTTTCAGCAGCACTTAGTTCTGCTTTGACAATATCTATTTGCTTAGCCCGATAGGGCTCACTCATTGGATCGTTCCAACTGTGTAAATCTAATTGTAAGTTAGCCATATTAATATTTTGCTCTGCTAACCAGATAGCAGGGCTTTGCTTGATTACCTTATTAATCTCAGCATCTAAATCAATTAATTCAAAAGTGGAATACTCCGGTTCTTCAGTAAGTATCCAAACACTTTCTGAATTTACCCCTAAAGCATTATTAAGATTATATGTAGCTCTTTGTAAATCAATTTTAGCATTATCAACTGCTTTTTTTGTAATATCGCAAGATTTTTGAGCCATTATTATATCGCTATCACTAATAGTACCTACTCCTTTAAACAAGGTGGCTATCCAGTAATCGTGTTGAGCCTTATCAGCAGTTTTTTGGGCATGAATTAAATTTTGGTCTGCTATAATAACATCTAAGTATGTATTGATTACATTAAGTACTATCTTATCTTCCTCGATAGTCATAGATCTTTTCTTCATATTCCAGCCTATATCAGCTGCAACTAAACCAGTAAAAGCCATACTGGCTGCTGTAGTAGTCGGACCAGTAGGAGTAAATTTTACATTATCAGAGGCAGACTTTCTTAACTCTTCTGCCCTTTCTATATCATATTCGGCACTCTGTAATGTTCGGCTATTCTTTAAAGCTAACTCTACTGCTTCTTGAATAGTTAAATTGTTAGCTGGGGACTTTCCCTCCGCTGATACAGCTAAAGGATTAAATAAGCTTAGGAAAAAAGCACATAAAATAAAGACAGCTATTTTTTTCATACTTACACCCTTTTTTTATTTTATTATAAAATGTTCCGACTCATTGGTCAATGAATATCTAAGTTATCACAGCGAAAGTCCTGCCGAGATGAACTCCTCGTTCGGGTGTACACCTGTTTGGCCATTACCTCATAAATAATGTTACGAATTAGAATAATATAGTAAATTAATTTTTCTCTTAAATAGCAAAACCGGACTCCGAGGAGTCCGGTTAATAGATATTACTAAGCTTATTTAGTAATTAATACAGTACCACTTGCAGCATCCCAACCAACTAATGCTCCAAATGCTTCTGCAGCATAACGCGCAGGTAACATAGTTCTGCTATTAGCAATCTCAGGAGCTACATCAGCAGTCTTAGCTTCGCCGTTTACAGTGTAAGTTGTGCTGCCAATGGTGAATACAACTACATCGTCACCCTTAGTTAAGGTTACGGTGCGAGCTGCATCATCCCAAACTACGTCTGCGCCGATTATTTCAGCTACATAACGCATCGGAACATAGGTTCTGCTGTCCTTAATGTAAGGAGCTGCATCCATAACTTTATTAGCACCGTTTACTGTATAAATGTTAGAACCTATTGTGAACTTACCGCTTCCAGTTACATCACCAGGAGCAGGAGTAACAGCTTTAGCTACTACAACTGAGCCAACAGCAATATCGCCAGGGAAGAAATTAATTGTTTGGTTTACAGCACTGCCTGTAATACCTACTTCTACATTTCCTTCAGGAACAGTTCTGTCTAAGCTTACATAAATATTATCAAATTTAAGCTTAGCAGGTGTCATGCTGGTAGATGTTATAGTTACAGATGCTTGCCATCTTCCGTCATCTCTCTTGTTAACACCTCTGCTGGTCACATCTATATTCATATCGCCTTCTAATACTTCCACAGTCATAGTTCCAACTTTTGGCACTATACCTTGCGGGAATACTAATAGTAGTTCGTTAAGGTTTGTTCTTGATATTTCAGGTACCATTCCCCATATGAATTGTCCAGGATTAGCTGGGTCGGGTACTAAACCCGGTACCTGCCTCATACCAGTTGCAACGCCTCTTCTAGCATCAATAGCTTCATCAACTAATTCGGTAATAATAATCGGAGATAGCTTTTGATCAGCTACACCAATTCTCACATCAGTAATAGGATCAGCTTTACCCATTACAGGAGTAACAACTTTAGCTACAGTTATTGTTGTTTCTTCTACGCCAGAGTTACCTGTAACTTTAATTTTGATTTCGCCATCTAAAGCTGCAGTTGGAGCAATCATTAATTCCGCCCTATGGAATACCATATCAGCAGCATCGTTCAGACTATTGTTGTTCACAGTAGTTCTAATTATTTTTTGACTATTTCCAACAGGCTGCCAATTAAGATCTAATTTGGTATTTTTACTCTTGGCAGTATCCAAAGAGGGAGGTGTCTGCCATTTTGCATTACCAATTATTTCAAGAGTAATATTTCTGGTCGGAATTAAGCTTCCAGCAATACCTTCTTTAATTCTGAAAGCGGTTATTTCTTGTTCTAATTTTCCAGCTACTACTTGTTTTGTATCACCTACTGTTTCAACGATTACGCCAAAATCTCCATATTTAGCAACTAACAGTTCGCTAATAGTAGAACTTGTTTTACCAGTTATTCTAGCATTGATATCACCTAATTTTGCAATTGAATCATCAACCTGAATTTGTAAACCTGAAAGTTCAAAATAAGTGGCTCGGTCAGTTAATGCACTACTACCAATTACCAAAGTTCTATCACTATCTTTGGTACTAAGTGCTAATCTAACAGTAGGATCTCCCCAAATAATACTTTGGCTAGTACTACCAATTCTCCATTCAAAACCGCTGGGTAATTTTAGTTCCACACCATCTGTGCCAGTTTTTAAAGCACCTTTAGTGTCTTCTTTAATATATATTTTGTCTACAGCGAGTTTGTTAGTCGTAATTGTTTTTACGCTTTCCATACTCAGAACCACTGCACCAGAACCAGCTTGGGCAATAGCCACTTTACCGCTGGTCAGGCCGGAACCCGGGTAAGCAATAAATTCAACTTCAATAAGACCGGAAAAACCAGAATCAACGGTTAAAGTAGATAAATCTATTGCTACTCTACCTGTTTTTGACAAATCAGCACCACCAGAAGCAATATATAGTTCAAAAACTCTACCCGTTAAGTTAACAGCTCCTGAATTTCCGCTATTTACAGCAGTTGACCAACCAGTCCATGTTCCATTACTGTTTTGCATTCTAATTTGGACACCGTTTAATTCATCAACAGATATACTTCTAACAGTAGTTGCAAAATCACTTGGCAATTGAAAACGGGCATAAGTATCTCCACTTACCGAACCAGGTGTTACTTCTACCATTATTCTGTTTGAAAAATTAGGATTTGTTCCTGAAATTACATTCATTGGTTCACCAGCTTTGTAACTGCTGGCTGCACTAGCTGTTCCAATGCCAACGAACATAGTCATCAGCATGGCAAGAACTAACAGCATAGATATTTTTCTATTTCTTGCTTTTATCACGTTTCTTCCTCCTTAAAATATGTTTTAATAATTAGATAATCACGGGAATAATCTTCCCGTATGCTTTTAGGTAATCTTAAGCTTATAAGTTACCTATCTCCTCCTCCCCATGATTATGGATATAAAATCCATAAGAACTAATAAGTATGACGTGATAAAAGCTGCTTGGTTTCGGTTTTACGGCAAATAATTATCGTTAAATTCCTTATAAATTCGACAATATATTACCCTCTTTTTGTAAAATGCTTTCGTTTGGCTATTTAAGTACGTCTAGGTTGCACGCTATTTTTCGACAAAAATAGCCCGGGTATAAAACCCAGGCTATTTTTCTTAAATTATTAAATTTATAGCTAGATTATTTTTGAATTAAAACTGTACCTGTTGATGCATCCCAACCAACTATTCCGCCAAATGCTTCTGCTACAAAGCGAGCAGGTAACATAGTTCTGCTGTTAGCGATTTCAGGAGCTACATCAGCATTCATAGCTTCACCATTTACAGTGTAAGTTGTGCTACCAATTGTGAATACAACTACATCGTCACCCTTAGTTAAGGTTACGGTACGAGCTGCATCATCCCACACTACTTCTGCACCGATGATTTCTGCTGCATAACGCATCGGAACATAAGTTCTGCTGTCCTTAATGTAAGGTGCTACGTCCATAACTTTAGCTGCTCCACCTACATAGTAGATGTTAGAGCCAATTTTGAATTCTCCGCTTCCCACAACTTGACCAGGGGCAGGAGTTATAGCATTAGCTACCACTACTGAACCAACAGCAAGATCACCAGGGAATACGCTTAGGGTTTTGTTTACAGAACTACCTGTAATTCCAACTTCTACTTTTCCTTCAGGAACAGTTCTGTCTAATGTTACATAAAGATTGTCAAATTTGATTTTAGCCGGAGTCATGCTTGTAGATGTTACGTCTACAAATGCAACCCAACGACCATCGTCTCTTTTGTTAACTCCTAAGCTAGAGCGATCTAATGTCATGTCGCCTTCTAGTACTTCAACAGTCATAGTTCCTACTTTAGGTGTTACACCTTGAGGGAATACTAAAGCTATTTGGTTAAGGTTTACTGTTTCAGCTTGATTTACCCAAGCAGTTCCATTCCATACGGGTATTGAAGCTCCAGTAGTAACATTTCTTCTAGCATCAATAGCTTCGTCAACTAATTCGGTAATAACAATAGGAGCCAGTTTTTGATCAGCTACACCTATTCTTACATCAGCAACTTGGTCAGCTTTTCCTACAACCGGAGCCACCACTTTTGCTAAGGTTAAAGTAGTGTCTTCCACACCAGAATTACCTGTAACTTTAATTTTAATTTCTTGGTCTACTGCCGCACTTGGAGCTACCATCAGTTCACCTCTATGGAATACCATGGTAGCAGCACTTGAAGCATTGTTAGCATTAACAGTAGCTCTGATTATTTTGCCGCTAGTTCCTACAGGAGTCCAGCTGTCTAATTTAGCATTTTTGCTCTTGGCAGTATCCAAAGAAGGAGTTGTTTGCCATTTTGCATTGCCAATTATTTCTAAGGTTATATTTCTTCCTTGGATAAGGCTTCCTGCAATACCTTCTTTAATTTGGAAGGCGCCAATTTCTTGTTCTAATTTTCCTGCTACAACAGTTTTAGCTTCGTCGCGAGCTTCAACTGATACAGCAAAATCGCCATATTTCGCTACTAACAATTCACTCACATTAGAAGTTGATTTACCACTAACTCTAACATTGATATCTCCTAATTTAGCAACAGAATCATCAACCTTAATACCTAATCCAGATATTTCAAAGTAGGTGGCTTGATTAGTTTCAGAGCCTTTAGCTCCAATTACTAAAGTTCTATTGCTGTCTTTGCGGCTAAAGTCTAAATCTGCACCAGCTTGACCCCAAATTACATCTGCCTTAGGAGCAGTTAAAGTCCATTCAAAACCACTAGGTAATTTTAATTCCACACCATTGCCGCCAACTTTTAAAGCACCTTTAGTGTCTTCTTTGATATATATTTTGTCTATAGCAGTTTTGTCAGTAGTAACAGTTTTTACACTTTCCATAGTTAAAACAACTGCTCCAGATCCAGCTTGAGCAATAGCAACTTTACCGCTGGTCAGGCCAGAACCCGGATAAGCTATGAATTCAACTTCAACTGCTCCTGAAAAACCAGCATCAACTTTTAGACCATCTAAATCGATAGCAACTCTGCCAGTTTTAGATAAATCTGCAACACCACTGCCGATAGCTAATTCAAATATTCTACCGGTTAAATTAACTGATTTAGTTTCTCCAGCATTTGCTGCAGTTGACCAAGCACTCCATGTTCCATCGCTGTTCTGCACTCTAACTTGTACACCATCTAATTGATCAACAGAGATTTGGTCAACAGTACTTGCAAAACTTGATGGTAATTGGAAACGAGCATAAGTATTTCCACTTACAGAACCAGGAGTTACTTCAACCATAATTCTGTTTGTAAATGCAGGATTTTCTCCCGAAACTACATTCACTGGTTCGCCAGCTTTGTAAGTACTAGCTGCACTAGCTGTTCCTATGCCAACGAACATAGTCATCAGCATGGCAAGAACTAACAGCATGGATATTTTTCTATTTCTTGCTTTTAACAATTCTTTTTCCTCCTTTAAATATGTTTTAATAAATAGTAGGTCATCGATTAATTCTTAGAATTAAGCTACTTAAGTTTCGACTTCCCCCTTTCGGATACTTGTACTTTAGGTGTTCAGCGAAGGTTAAAGTACAAAGATGCCGCAATGAAACCTTCACTATATTTTCTTACGGCTGTTTATTATGACGCGCACATTTTGTCATTTGTTCCCGCTAGTTGTAATTTTGTGTCGAAATTTATTTTATTTAATGGTAAAGGGATTTATTTATGGATGAAAAAGGTAATGGCGCTAACATCTTTCGTTTTATGTTGCACGTTTCCCCCAAATCTACTTTAGTAATCGCCCATTTATAACGATAATGCCTATAAGTAATTAGGCCCACAAGGATGTGAGCCAGGTTTTACAAGGAGGTATTTTCATGATTATTACTAATTCTAATGTGGAGATGGCTACTAGCCGTCAGTACCAAGAAATGTCTAAATCAGAGGAGCAGTTACGGTTCTGGAAAGGAGATCCCCCTGCTTCTAACAATTCCGCACCTTCTTTAGTATCGGCATTGTCAGTACCTGTGGATTCGGTGAATATTTCTCCTGAAGTTGCTGCTACTAAGCGCAAGGACGATATAGGAGAGCTTCCTGAACCTGATGATATTAAGCTTAGAGCCTTAATCGCTATGGTTGAAGCGTTAACGGGTAAAAAGCTTAAGTTTAAAGTACCGAAAATTAAGGGGGAAGAAGACCAGCAAAGACTGGAAAACCTCAGAGCTAACATGCTTAGAGCAGGATGGGGTCTAGAATATGATTATTCTCATACTTATTTTGAGCATGAATCGGTTGCTTATGATGCAACAGGCAGTGTTATGACTGCCGACGGCCGGGAAATCAACTTTTCCATAAGCATGAGTATGAGCCGCACTTTTTTCTCCCATGAGGAAATACATTTGCGTTTAGGTGATGCAGCCCGTCCTATCGACCCGCTAGTGATTAATTTCAATTCCACTCTGCCCAGTCTGAGCCAAGGGAAGTTTGCTTTCGATCTGGATAATGATGGGCAAACGGAAATGATCTCATTTGTTAACCCGGGCAGCGGGTTTTTAGCCCTGGATCTAAATAATGACGGTATTATTAATAACGGCGGTGAGCTTTTTGGCCCGGCTACCGGTAATGGTTTTGCCGAGTTGGGCCGGTATGACTCTGACGGGAACAACTGGATTGATGAAAATGATCCTATTTATGATAAGCTAAGAATCTGGACTAAGGATGAAAATGGCAATGATGTGCTTTTTGCTTTAGGGCAAGTAGGTATCGGAGCTATTTTCTTAGGCAGTGCTAAAACTCCCTTTACTTATAAGGATTCTGCTAATCAAGCCCAGGGACAACTGCAAAGTACCGGAGTATTTTTACACGAAAACGGTAAGGCCGGTACTATTCAGCAAATAGATTTATTTGCATAAGAGGGAGGGGGTATATCACTCCCTCCTTGACTACCTTATTAGGAGTGGAACAATATGTTCTTTGAATTCAGGAATCGTAACAAGACTATTAAGGAGCTTAGGAAAAATCAAGGTTATACCGCCCAGGAAGTGGCTTTTAAGCTTAAGGTTAATACCTCTGATATTATTAAAATAGATGATTTGCCATTAAAGGAAGTTCCCGAGCCTATGAAGTCTAAGATTCTTCCTATTATAAGAGGAGATTATATGGATAAGATTCCGTGGTAACCCCCCGCATATGTATCACGATTTTAAACAGATTTATTAATAACTACAGCGTATTTAGAATAGAAGGCTATAACCTTATCAAGGCTTTCGTAAACAATTTTATCATCAATCCTTTCGTATTCATGCACTAAACGATTTCTAAGGCCGGTACTAGGTGCAATATCATAAGCAAGTTCACGGTCTAATATGTTTAACTCAATTAAATCTATAAAGGAATTGTAATAATCATTAGCCGGTGGTTTTTTCATACTAGATAAAATTATGTTATTGATGTCTAAGGCTAAATCAATGATAAGTTGTATCAATCTTTCGGCAGCATATCTTCTTATGGTATCTGTGCTGTATTTTTCAAAGGTATCCGGCTTGATTTTCTTAAGTTCATTAATATATGTCGTTAGATTGAGAAGCTTCTCATTAATCAGATCGGCATTTTCCATGATATTAAAATCCCCCTATCCCATAGTCGATATCTTTTTCCATGGTTTCGACAAGAGCATTAAGATATTTTTTTCTGGCTAATCTTAAATGCTTGGTATCTGCATAGCGAAATGAAGCATATAATTTGAATTTTAAAAAGGAATTGTCTTTTTCATATAATACCTGCCCATTACAAGCTATGGCATATAATAACAACGGGGGTGCATTTTGTATGTCAATTAAATCTATGTTATCTCTTTTAAAGTAACTTATAAGATCACCTATTAATTCTATTTTATCATCAATGGATAATGAATTTTGCGATTTAAAAGCTATATCAATATCACTATTAGGTGTAAATCTATCAGTGTTATACGAGCCAAATATGATTAATAATGTAATTCCATACTTTTCTATAATATTCTCTAAAGCCACTTCCCCACCTCCTGTTATTTTTCTTTACTTCTTCGCAGGTAAAACCATGTTTATAAGGTAATTATACCGTAAGCCTGTAGCAATTAAAAATAGTATCTGGAAATTTATAGAAGGTAGAGTTTTGGCATATCACTACTTCCGTCCTTGCGACACGCCTTGTTCTACTTTATAACCCGGCCGCCGTGTACCACCTTGCCCTGTTCAATTTTAAGTTCCCAGAATATGGGGAATCTTTCGCTGATCTCCACCTTTATAATTTCCGGAGCGGCAAAGCAGATTAGTTGAAAATTAAGCTTATCTGCTATTTCAAATATGGGATCTAAAACGTGCTTAGTCGAGGCTTGGCCAAAGGGATTATCTAAAATTAATATAGTAGAGGGATTCTCGTTACCGACATGTTTCTTTTTAAAGTTCATCAGCATCATAGCCACAAAGGTATGAACTGATAAAGTTTGCCCCCCGGAACCTTCCGGTGCGTACCCTTCCCCTTTATTAATCGCCTCCCAGGTAGTATAATACTCATCCCGGGCCCGGGCATAGCGGAAATGGTTTTGCTCAGACATTTTATAAACTAGTAAAACCGGGTATCGGCCCTGCAAAGCTTTGGAGAATATAACCTTATCTCCCATCACTTCTTTTAAATCCTGCTCGGTAAGCCGGCTGATATCCTGCTTAGTTTCAATAATTTCGGCAATAGCCCGGACAAAATATTCATTTAATAAATGGGTAATATCCTCTTCCTTACGGGGCAATCCTTCTGCACCCCTTAGTTTAACCAGCGGGAAGGCGTAACCCTGTTCATTAATATAATTCATGCCGGCTACCATATCCTTTAGGGCTTCCGCCATTTTCAAAACATGTAAGGCTGCCCTATGAGTCCATTGCCGCATGACTTCCTCCGCTTTTTCCTTATCCTGATTTAAACGGTTCAGCTCTTGCTGAAAGTGGTTTTCCATGCTTTTAAAAGAGTCCAGGTTACTTTTAAAATTGGCTATTTTAGCTTCCTTAATGGTAGTAAGGATTTTCTTCCTCAATTGTTCCTCGTTAAGAGTTTCTATCCTTTTAATGAACCTTTCTCTAAGATCGTCCCCTTCTTTCCGGGTTTTATCAATTTGCTCCGTATTTTTAGCGTATTTTCTCACCCATTCTTCCGCTACTAAGTCAGGATTCTGCTGAATTCTGGCCTGCAAAGCCGTATCTATTTTCCCCTTATGTTCATCCAGCATATAATTATACTTAATCTTATTTAAGCTCATATCCAGCTTTATCTTTTCATCTTTATTTTTTTGGCAGGTTTCAGAGCATAAAGCGGCATATCTGTGGTTAGACTGAATATCACGCTCTACCCAATTCATCGCACTGTTTATATCTGCTATTTCTTCTATGACGGCGGCCCGTTTATGCAGGGCCTGGATTTTAGCGGCTCTATCCTCTAAATGCTTAGCTTTCGTATTAATACTACCCTTAGCTTGGTCATAAATTGACTGTAGGCCACGATACTCCCCGCTCAGCTTAACCTTATTCTGGCTGAGCTTATCTATAGTAATCTGCAATTCGTTAAGGGGGAGCTTAAGATAAGGATACTCCGCCCAATCCGCACTGATGCGCTGCAGCTCCTGAATATATTTTCCCCAATCCTTATGCAAATGCTTAATTGACTCATTCAAGACGGCTATCTCGGTATTTTTGGCCGCCAGGTCTGCGTCTAACACCTTTTTAGCCTGCACCAGACTTAGTAATTTCTCTGCCCCTAAGGATAAGGCCGGAATATTAGTATTTATATCATCAGCTTCACTTATCTCCTGGTATTCGGCCCTAGCCCATACTTCCTTAACCGACTGCAGAATTTGCTCCAAGCTGTTCTTCCAGCCTAGGTAGGACTTATCAATTATTCTTTGCTCACTGTCCAACTGGTCGATATTATCCTCCAGCTGCTGGGCGGTCTCTTTGAGCTGCTGTTGCTCGGCCTGCACTTTTGCAATAATTACGCGTTCCTTTTCTAACTCGTTTACCTTTTCTATATATATTTCCATTTGCTTAATATCATCATTAAGCTGCGCTAAGTCCCGGTTATTGGTCTTTAATTCAGCTTCAGCCTGACTAATACGGGTTTTTAGCCCTAAGATTTCTTCCTGCCGGTTTCTTATCTCTTCACTAAGTTTATTAAGCTTCTCTTCTTCAGCCTGCGCCTGCTGCTGCAAAATCCAGGCCGTATCAGTTTTAGCTATAAAGTTTAAGTCTTCTTGCAGTTCTCTGATTTCCCGGACATCGTTTTCAAGATTTTGGGCCAGATGACCTAATTCTTCCAAATTCCGGTCCATCTTTTCCTGCCATAGCCGGTATACGCTATAGTTAACCAGGTCAAAAGCCGGGCCTCTTATAGTTTTAAATATCTCCTGCTCCTTATAATCCATCATCGCCCGGATATAAACAGGTACCAGGTTATTTAAAAACAGCTCCGGGCTAATATTTTTCTTAATCAGCTCCCAATCCTTCTCACTTTTAATAACTACTCCATATAAAAATCCCGGATGCTCCTGCAGTAAAGCCTCGGCCTCTTCTGCTCCCAGTGTTTTTAAATATTCGGCTCCTGTTTCTACATAAATATCTAAACGCGCAATCTCTTGCTTTACTAAGGCCACATCTTTATTAGGCATGAAATAATCCTCTTGGTTAAGCACCCGGTCCAGGCTTTTTTCCCATATAGCCTGCTGCACTTCCTTAAGCTTCACCTGCTTAGCGGCGTCTACTTCCTGCAGCTCTTGAAGCTGCCCGGCAAACCAGGCATGGTTTAAGAGGCTGCCGTCATAATTCTTAAAAAGGCGCCTGCACACTTTTTTAGCCAACTCTAATTCGTCCTTTTCCCGGTCTAAAGCTTTCTTGCAGAGCTCCTTCTGATTACCTAAGATGCTTTTATACTGGTATTCCAGTTGTTTTATATCTAAGGTTAAAACAGTTTCCTGCTCCCGATAAGCTGTTATCTGGTCGGAAAGCTCCTGGATTCTTTCTTCTAAATGTATCTTATTAGCAGTCAAATCAGCTAAAATCCGTTCCGGATAAAACAGGCTTAAAGAATCATAACCGGCCTTTTCCAACCTCCTAGCATCTTTTTCTAATTCAGATTCCTTTAACTCGAACCTGTTAATTTCATTTTGCAGCTTTTGCACTTTACTTTCGTATTGCTTTTTCTGCTGGCGGCTTTTACTTAATTCCTGATTAAGATGATTAATATAGCCGAAATATTCCGCCGCCCGGTTTTGCCAATAAGCTTGGCTTAATAGCCATTCTTGTTCAAGCTCTTTATCTAGCTGGGCACCCCTAAGCTCGGTATCTTGCAAATTCAGAACGGTAATGAGATTTTGCTTCTCCGCCTCTTTTTGCTCCAGCTGGGCTTCAGTTTGATGCCGGTTAAAAAGCACTTCATTAATTCTATACAGCTTTAATTGGGCATCATTTTCTTCTTTTTGCTGCGCTTTCGCTGCCAGTTCCTCTGCGAGCCTCCGGCTTTCCCTGGTTTCGGCTTCTAATTCCAGTCTTTCCTGGTTATATAGAAGGTTATCCTTTTTAAAGGCTAATTCCCGGCCTTCCTGAGCAGCTTTCTTTATTTCCTGCTCCCATTTTTCTATATCCTGGCTCACCCGGGTCTCCTCTTCCTGCAGGATAAAATAAATATCATTACCTTCATCAATGCAGCGCTCCCGCATATCTTCGAAACGCGAACCACTGTCGGCATTTTCTATTAAAGGTTTAATAGCCTGCAACAATTCTTTATAATCACCCTGGCGCTTAATTAAAACCGGTAAATCCCGGGTAATGGAAAGATTGCTTCTAAACATCTCGATTAAGCTATTCTCTTCTTCATACGTATTATTACGTATATTGTCACTGATGACCGGAATAATAACCTTATCAAAAATCGATTTATTATCAGTAGCTCCGGCAAAAAAATCCTTAACTCCGCCTTCGGATTTATTCATGCTTTTGAGGCTAATCCACTCACTTCTATATATTCCCCGGCTCTCCAAATAAGTGTAATAAGGGGCATCCTTTCTCCTGACACTAGATTGACTGTACTTGGTAAAATAACGCGGATGTTCATCAATAAACTTTTCCGCTAACTCTAAATCAACTGCACTGCTCAGTTTTTCATCATAAAGGGGCAGATTTTCCAGGGTAATCATTCCTTGCTTATCATCTTCATAAGTATATAAAAAATAAGCCAGGCCGGTTTTCTCGTCCTCCTCATTACTCGCATTCTTAAAAACTGCCTGCATAGCTATACCGGTTATCAGCCTTTTCTCCGGAACCGTGTCTAATATCCATTCCAAGACGACATGAAAAGTAAAAGGGGCGAGATTATTTCTTTTATCATAAAACATGGATATAATCTTATTGCCATTTTCCTTCCCCCATTTAGTTTCCGGCAATAGCAACTGAAAAATAAGCTGCATCATCACCCCTTTACCGCCTCCGTTCAGCAGGGTAAAGAGGGTATGATCCGCTGATCCGTTTTTAGTTAAATCAAAAATGGAATTCTCATGCTTTTTAGTTAAACCATCATATTGACAGCCGGTCAGTCTGATTTTAGCTAGTTTGGGCATTTTCCCGCTCCTTTTTAGTATGCTCTATTAAACCCATTATTTCTTGATAACGATCTGTGTCATGGTAAAGAGTGTCTAACCTTTCATATAGCTCTTCCTTGGGAATAATCCGGTTTTCCCGGCTCAAATTAATAATTAATTTTTCCTGTTCCAAAGGCTTTAAGGCTTCATTTATAAAGCCTAATCTGGTTTGGAGTGACAAGCTAAATCCCTCTTCATCTTTAGCTGCCTTGGAATGAGACATCTCCACCTGCCACAGATGGTAAATATCCTCTAAAGCCAGGGCAAATTCCTCGGCAAAAGTATCCTCAACTTCATTGCGCTTTTTCCAGGCCTCCAAAGTATTAGTAACCAGTTCCTCCAGCTTATAATAAGATATGCCTTGGTCCTCAATGCGGAAGGTATAGGAGTTTTCCCGGTCTATTTCCGCCAAAAATACACATATAATTATATTAGCTAAATAAAAATGCTTTTTTCTCTCCAGCTTCCTGTATTTCTCCTTCATCTGACTATAGGTAGTAGCAAAAATAGAATTTTGGGCTTTAGCCACCAGATGCAGATTCTGCCGGGTGGCAAATACTTGCAAACCGCCCTCGGCCGCCATATTATTGACAATTTCCCGGACAGCATTATCATTATAATACTGACTGGCCAAAATATCCGTGGCCGCCACAATCTTTTTATCTAATAAATGAAAAAATAATTCACCGGCCCTTTTAATTTCCTCACTAGAATAACTCACACCGTCACTCCTTCAGATAGATAATATAAGGTGATATAAACAGCTCCTGCCAGTTAAAAGTTTCTAAGGTATCGGCTAAAACTGCACTTAGTTGCCGGTTCTGCATAGCTTTAAACGCCGGGTTGCATTCACATAACCTTCTATACAGCTTAAGCCTTTCATCAGCACCACTATAAGTAAAATCCAGAGTCACCTCGGAAATGACAAACATCATAAACATATCGATATTAGCCCTTTGGCTTAACCAACGCTCCCTTTCCGCTTCATCCTTGTCGTTTAATTCCAAAATAGAAAAATACCCTTTTTCCAAAAGCGCCTGAAAAACCTCGTCATAAAGCTCAGTCAGCAAATCCCAGTCCGTTTCCTTAAAGCTCCAGCTTTCTTCCCAGTCGTAAATTTCCGGCGGTTTTATCCGCCTTTTCTTTGGTAAGACCTGCTCCGCCCAAGCCCAATCCAAGGGATAAATAAACTCTATTTCCGGGGCAAATAACAAACTGATGACCCCTTCCAGATCATCCATCTTGGTTAAGCCGTTTTTAACAATATTATTTTGCC
Organism: Bacillota bacterium; assembly: GCA_023395515.1. Classification (GTDB taxonomy): domain Bacteria; phylum Bacillota; class Syntrophomonadia; order Syntrophomonadales; family Syntrophomonadaceae; genus JAAYRQ01. The sequence continues at coordinate 32,419 of JAEWZB010000075.1, read as the reverse complement.
ATATATCCTTTTTAAAGCTAAATGTGGCTATATTCCAAAAGCTTTCCGGATACTTTACCCTAATTTCCAGCTCTAAAGCCAGATTGTCCATAACATATTGCGCCAGATTATTATGTAACGCCCGGGCTCTTTCAAGATTTTCAAACATAGCCTGGGCCTCGGCTTTTTTATCCTCCGGCAAAGATTCATACCGGTTCTTCCAGGTTAACATATTATTAAATACCTGCTGTTCCTCAGCAAATTGCGCCCGCACTTCATCCTCGGTCTTTTTCCCTCTGATATTACGATCCAGGAAAATATTCTGCGGATCTCTGATTATATCCCGCCGGTAATCCTTTTCCCGGTTAATCAAAACCCGCACCCGGGCTATTAAGCTGTCGATGCTCTGCCCGGCCTTGCCCAAATTCCCGGTTTTAATCAACTGCAAAGTGTAAAACTGCTCCAAATCAAAACCGAATTCCTCTAAAATCTCCCGGGTAATAAATATCATTTCCTGGCTTTCCTCAGTCAGCATATATACGGTGGAACCACCCTGTTCCCAATGACTATGCTCCCGGTCTACCTGCAGATACCGGAAAAAATACGCTTCATTACTGCCGCTCTTCTCATTATAAATCCGGGCTGCAAAAGCCTCCTGCTTATTAGGGTCCCGGAACCACAAAGTACCGTCAACTATCCGCTTGACAACTTCCTTATCCGCAGACAGATTCATATCCGCCAAAATCTTTTCCGTCATCAAGAGCATGTCACTTCTGGCTCTATGAGGATTTTCCTGCAGCTCCCGTTTAAAAATACTTTGCAGCAATAAAAAGCAGATTTCATGGGCATATTCGTTTAGTTCCCCTAATTCCATACCACTGCCCAGCATACGAATGGGCTGTAGTTTTTTCATACGGTTAAAAAAACCGGCTTCAATACTCATATCTTCACCTGCAGTAAAGTTTCATAATTTATGAGTTCTTGAGGAATCCTCATATTTCTGGCCCCAATATCACTAAACCTGTCCAGCTCCGCCTTCGTCAAATAACCCTGCAGAGCTTGGCGAAAATACTCTAAGTAATCCTCCTGCCTTTTTTGCTCCCCAGCCGGATAATCCCGGTTACATTTAGCTAATAAAAGCTGATAGGCCCGGTGCTGTAAGCTGATATCCACTTCAGGATACCGGGCCTTTAACCGGTAAAATATCCCTAACCCTTCCGGGTCAAAATCCCCGAAATACAAAATTGTAATTTCAGCCATATCGGCAAATTCCTCTAAAAAGACCAGACTATTTTCAATCTTCTTACCTTCCCCATAAATAAGCATATCAGGAATAAAGCCTAATATATCCCCATCCCTTTCCGCTATCCTCTTATAAGTAAAGAAAGTCGAATGATTTTCCACAATGATAATATTCTTAACTTCCCTATTATCACGTTTCCAATATACAAACATTTCCCCATACTTTTTCATCTTCAAATCTTCATACGAAAGCTTAAGCCGGGATAAAATTCCGGGCTGCCCCCTTAAACTGCCTTTTCTGGAAGTTAAAAACTTTTCATCATAAAAAAGCTCTAAAGAACGCTCCTCTACACTTACCCATTCGCGCCTATCCCGGGCTTGCAAAAAGCGGTAAATATTTTCAATATATTCCCATTCCAGTTCAGTTTGAAAGGAAGGATTATTAATATAATAGCTAAAATCTAAAAGATTGGAATACTTAAGCATTTTAGATGGGTTCCAGCGGGAAGCCTGCGATTCAGGCTCGTAAATGATCTGCCATTTAAGTTTAAGAGGCGGATTTAAGCCATTATAAGGCGCGGCAGCTATGGCTTTTATTTCATTATTATTCTTAAGAACGGTTATTTGCTTACAAAACTCCCTATATCCGCCCTTTTCCTGGAAAGTACGATTACCCTTATAATATTTAATAATATAATCCTGCAGCTCGGCTAACTCGAATCTCTTTCTATTCTTCTTCAACTGCTCGGCTAAAAACTTACGAATAATTTCTTCCATATAATCACCATTTACTTTTATCTTGCCGACATAATTCTCTATTAACTATAAAATCCCTACATAATTTATAGGAAAGTAGCTATGAGACTATCTGGATTTCGATGGGGTATGGGTTATAATAGCTTGCGCTGGAGTTCTTCTATAGCTTCATCATGACGAGTCAGCCTTTTGTCTAATCTTCTAATATCTTCCCAGACACCCTTTAAATCGTTTTTAATCATCGTAACATCTTTTTGCAGTTGCTTTTGCCCTTTTTCTAATGACTTCTGCCCGGTTTCTAATGATTTTTGTCCTTCTTCTAATATCGTTTGTCGGGCTATTAATGAATTCTGTCCTTCTTCTAATGTCATTTGTCGGGCTATTAATAAATTCTGTCCTTCTTCTAATATCGTTTGTCTGGCTATTAGTGAATTCTGTCCTTCTTCGAATGAAATTTGTCGGGTTTCTAAAGCGCCTAGTCTTTTCTCTATTAAAACTTGTCCGGAATCCAAACTATCCAATCTACTTAATATAAGCTTTAAAATATCTTCCATGATAACTCCCCCCTAATTTGAGCGTCATAATTGTAAGGGATACATAGCATTGGTATCCATGCTATATAAAATTATTTCTAGATTCATACTTTTAATCCTTCATAAAATACATTAAATTACCATTTATCTATCTTTCATAAAAATCCGATATACCCCGACTCGTGGTCTGTATAAATACTACCGGCACCAGTTTTCCTCCAATCATCTATACAGGAAATTACTTCGGTTAGTAAGTCACCCAATATAATGTACCTATCCGGATTTACTACATAAACTGCTAACAAATCCTCATCAGCTATATCCGGCAAAACCCTTTTATCCAGTTCCTGTTCATATACTATCTTTTGATCTTCGCGTTCTCGGTAAAATAAAGTATAATAATTCAGCCTTTCAAACTGAGAAGCAGCTTTATAAATTTCAAAGCCATTAACCTTTATGTTTGATTTGAGAAAGAGATTATTATGATTAATAGCCGTAAAAGCATTTAAAAGCCTAAGTGCTTCCGCTAAATGGACTATAACTTCTGTTTCAGTGTCATCCATTCTTTCCATGATAAATGAATTATTTATCAGCTCATCAATTAAGCCGACAATATCTTCCATATCTATGTATAAAACTTGAAACCCCAGATAATTGACATCAGCCATTGCTGAAACTACCGTATCTTTTTCATAACTATAAATGTCTTCTCTATACTCATCCTCATAATCTTCTATCTGATATTTTCTTTGATAAGGATCGCCATCTTCATCATAAACTATTTTCGCTTCATCATTTAACCGTACCGTCTGATTTATAAAGTCAGTATCATCAATAATAAAATCTCCCGGTTCAAAATATACCGCCAAACCATACAAGAGCAATTCCATCTGCTTCCTTATTTTCAGCATAGCCAGGCTCATCTCGTTTTCAGCATACCTATAAACTCTCTCATTAATCACTCTATGGCTTCTCTCATTCCATATATCATAAAGTATAAAAATAATCGGAATTGATATCAGAGTTGCTGCTATATTTATAAGTAGCCCCTTTAAATCCTCATTTAATCTGACCGCTCCTAAATAAGACAAAATACCTATCACCATAACCACTATTTTTGGCCAGGTCTTTAACCATATTCTCTTCTTCGTACTCAGCATCCTTACATTCACTCCCCATATTTTAACGGCCTCAGCGCTGTAAAATCTCAATCCCTGCATAATCTATAGCAAAGTAGGATTGACTTTACAAATTCGGTTTCCACTGACGGATTCGTTCAACACTATCTATAATATAGGGAGTTAATCTCAATACTTCTTTAAAAATTTGCTCTATCGCCAATGGGATATACTCGTGAGCAATTTCATTGCGTAAATACCTTATTTCTTTAAACACTTCGGCGGAAGAAATTAAATTTCGCTTTTCCTGGCAAATCTACTAGTTAAGGCTTCAAATTTATCTAACTCCTCCAGGGTGTAATTTTCCTTAAGACCTATTTCCGAACATGCTTCGTAAGAGTATACTAATATCTTGTTAGCTTCATCTAAAAGCTTTAATTCCCTTAAGAGTAATTCCCGTTTATCATTTCTCAAATCAAAACCGCCTCCTTTAAGACTATCCTAGTAAAAGGATCTGATTCATCCTTGACAATGACAAGATCAATTTTTTGTTCCCCAATTTGTTCCCATAAGGCTTTCTTGATTTTGTACTTATCTTCCGGTTGCAGCTTTTGGGAGAATATTAACAAATCAATATCACCTCCCCTTTGTTCATTATCAACCCGAGAGCCGAATAAATATATCAGTGCATCCTTATCATTACTTTTAACCGTTTTCCTAATAGAGCTTATTTCACTAGACGATAATCTCATAGCTAGCTCACCTTCCTTAACAATTTTAGCAAGGAATAAAGTTATATATATTTTTGCCTTGGCGTTCCCCTCTGTCGCAATACAGAGAAAGCCGGAACATCCTATTTATCACTATCAATTATTTAAAAACAGTTGTATATCACCGATTGCCTTTTTAAGCTCTTTTATATATTATATACTTAAATTTACCATTGATATACTCGTAAGTAATCTGTAAAACGGAATACTCATTCAGCATTCACATCATTCCTCCATCCCCTACCTAATAATTCACCACAACCTTATGCCTAATTAAAACCTTAGCCTGGCAGAAGAAATATATTACGAACAACACCTTTTTATATGGTAAGCCTTTCCTGTAAATAAAGAAGAACCGCCTTTGGCGGCCCTAGTTAATATTCTAAACTAATTAATCATTGGCTCCGGTTTATATAATAACGACCATTCTTCCAGTTGGTTATAAGCAAGCTCTATCTCTTCAAGAGTAAATTTTTCTCCTTTCACTTCTTTAATCTTATTTATAATTTTCTCTTTATTGTACTCGTTGTACAGTAGCTTTTGATTATTATCAATATAATGGGTAGTCGCATACAATTCCAATTCCAGCGGACGCATATCGCCAAAATATTCTACCAATAATGCTAATTTTTCAATGTTAGATTTAATATCTTCATAATTATGTTCAATATACATATCCATCTCTCTGCCGGCTAAAAATTTATAGGAACTCCCATTATTTTCAATGATATGTAAGTCCTCCGCTCGGCTAAGCTCCTCAGCCACCAGTTCACTATAAGGCCCAAAATAATGCATCTTGTATGGGTTTTTGAAAGGTAAACCCAAAACTTGTCCAAAATAAACTAACTTCTGAAAAGCTTTTTTACCAGGTATTTCGTCCAGTACATCTATCCAAAAAGCTGCCAATATTTTAGTATCTAATTTGTTCATTTTCATTAAAACCCCCTTTATCTTCTATAACGGTTTAACCGTTCTTCTCTGATCTTCTTAATATCACTTTGCTTCTGCTCAAGCTCTTTAATTTCTTGATTAATAGATTGTTCTTCTTGCTTTTCCTGCTCTATTTCACCGGGAATTTCGTTTTTTCTTTTCAAAATATATGCTCTTATCTCTTCCTGCAAAGATTCTACCGAATAAACCCGAAAAAGATTAATTTTTTTATCAGAAATATTTCTTATTGGCAGTGAATATTTCTGAATAGGTAAAATACTATCAGTATGCTTATCCCGAACAGGTATTGCCGGAAGTTTACGTTCTTCTTCTCCATCAATATCAAGTTCCGCCTTATAAGTTCTAATCTCAATTAACGATTTTGCTGAAGATGTATCTGCTTGATCAATGTAACATAAATGTTTAGAAATTTCCGGCTTATAAACTTCCTTCAAGCCATCAATTAACCGGGCTATTCTTTCCAGTTCCTCATCATTTTCTTGCTGGGCTTCCGACACATAAACTTCCTTCATATGCTCCCGGTTAAATAAATATTTTGCCCATTCGTTTTTCCCATATGAATGTCTAATATCCTCTAATACCATCGAATCTGTATAAGTAGTATATTTCTCTAACTGCTCAGAATACTGGGTATACTCTCTTTTTAAAAAATGGCTCATATAATAATCATAAATTCGGCGAATTTTATGAAAATAAACTTGAAGGAACATCCAATATCTAGCAAATATCATTTCTTCTACTACATATATACCGTTAGACTCTACTCCTAATTGCCACTCGCCAAACTCACTCGGACAAATACATATTACATCCATTAATCTATCTAAATCATAAAATCCATACTTTACCCACAATAATGAGAATCTCTTAACAAATAATCCATTTTATCTACATCTAGCTGCCCATCAAGTAAATCACACACACAATGCTGCTGAGCATTTTCAGGGCTTCCCATAAGCATGCTTACAATATCTGCAACCTTTATATCCGGAAATAGTTTTTCGATTTCAACTCCTAGCATTTCACTAATAATTAAATGTGAGTATACTTCATGACCACATTTAATAACCCCATCCAAGTCTTTTAATTCCGGAAACAATCCAAACTCTTTATTTTCTCCAACATGTGAAAAAGGCGCATGCCCAATATCATGAAGCAACGCAGCCAAGCGTGCTGTTTGAATAATTCTAGCAAAATCTTTAGGATTATTATTTTTTAAACTTAGTAACGGCTCCTTTTTACTTAAACTATCAATAGCTCTCGAAATTAAATGCATGGCTCCTATACTATGTCCAAAACGCGTATGCTCGGCTCCATGATATACTAAATATGTATTACCTAGCTGCCTTATGTATCTTAACCTTTGAAAAACTGGGGTTTGAATCAACTTAACTTCATTTTCATATACAGGAATTAAGCCATGAATTTGTATTTATTATATAGTGGGAGAAAATCTCTGGCAATAAATTAATTATTAAATGGGCTTGGACTGCGACACTACTTTATTTCCATCTATCCAATAAATAAAAATTCACTAGCTTCGCATATTCCATAACTACCCTCTTAGCATCCTCCCGCGAACTCCACCAAGCTTCGGCATTAAAATCATCATAAGGGGTAGGACAAGAAATAACCTCTACCTCATGACTTAAATCCTTTAATGCCCAATTAAAAACTTTAGCCGAGCGAGCAGAATGAAACTTCGAGCTTACTAACAGCACCTTTTTCACCCCGGGCCTCTCCCGTAAATATTCAGCTATTATAGTAGCTTCATCCTGTGTACTACGGGCATCACCCGGCAAAATTATAAAAGCCTCCTCCAGTACCCCTAACTGCCGGCCTACCTCCGCCATCAATTCTGCATCCCGAGATAGCTTCGCTCCCCGCGGCTCCAGCAGCTCATAACCCGGCTGCCAATTCTCCACTATCATAATACGAGGCGCATACCCCTGTTCATAAAGGTCCACCGCCCCTAAAATCCGATCCGGACCGCTTCCCATAAGTACAATTATTAAATCGGCTTCTTGAGGAGAATCATTATCGACAAGAACAACTCCAGCATAACGGCAAAATACTGCTAATATAATTAGTAGTACCACAACGAAAAATAAAGTCTTGAACTTTTTAACCTTAGCCATAAACACCTACCCCAAAACAGTTCTGCCTGCAAAGTTACTGTCTTATCATTATCCTAAAAGCTTGCCTTTAACCACAGTTATTACCCGTTCCTGCTCCTCATCTGTCATAGCCGAACCAGAGGGCAAGCATAACCCGGAAGCAAATATATCATCTGCTACACTCATAATCTCTTCATGAGTATAATATTCACATCCTGCAAACAAGGGCTGCATATGCATAGGCTTCCATACCGGACGGGCTTCAATATTTTCAGCTTCCAAAGCATTAATAATATCCATAGGAGTAATGCCTAACTTCTCATAATCTATCGTCAAGACCGTAAGCCAACGGTTAGAATTCCCATAACCAGCTTCCGGCATAAAATCGATACCATCTATATCTCCCAAAGCTTTATAATACCTGTCAAATACATTTCTTCTGGCTTTAACCCTCTCATCCAGGACTTTTAATTGTCCCCGCCCTACTGCTGCTAATATATTACTTAACCTATAATTATATCCTACTTCCGAATGTTGATACCAGGGAGCAGCATCCCTAGCTTGCGTTGCCCAAAAGCGGGCTTTAGCCAAAGCATCCAAATCATCGGAAACTAGCATACCGCCACCCGATGTAGTAATTATCTTATTTCCATTAAACGAAAAAATGCCGAACTTACCCCATGCGCCACTCATTTTACCATTATAAACAGCACCTAAAGACTCTGCCGCATCTTCTATAACGGGCACCCCGTAATTATTACATATTTTTAAAATAGGCTCCATATCCGCACTCTGTCCGTATAGATTAACTACAATCACCGCTTTAGGTAACCGCCCGCTTTTTTCCGCCGCTAAAAAAGCTTTTTGCAAAGCTATAGGCGACATATTCCAGCTACCCGGCTCCGAGTCTATAAATACAGGAACAGCCCCCAAATACAGTGCCGGATTAACGCTAGCAATAAAAGTAAGTGTAGAACAAAACACTATATCACCTTGTCCTACACTTAGTAAACGTAAAGCTAAATGTATAGCAGCCGTACCGGAACTAACCGCAACTGCTCCACTAGTCCCTACATATTCAGCTAACTCCTTTTCAAAAGCATCTACCTGCGGCCCTAATGGTGCAATCCAGTTAGATGCAAACGTTTCATTAACATACTCTTCCTCATATCCGCTCATATGGGGAGGCGAAAGAAATATACGTAATTTAGTTGACATAATTATGCTCCTCTATAACTCCATTGCTATAATTAGTATTGCTAAAAACTACTCGTACTTTTGATTATTTTAGCCGGTACTCCTACCGCCGTAACATGATCTGGCAAATCTTTGACTACTGCTGCTCCAGCTCCAATTGTACTCCAAGCTCCAATCTTCACCTTATTAATAACAGTTGAGTTTAACCCTAAATATGTACCCTCTCCAACTGTAACATCTCCTGCAATGTTAGCTCCAGGCATTAAGCTGACAAAATCACTTAGGCCAGAATCATGCCCTACAAAACAATTAGGATTAATAATACATGCTTTTCCTAGTTTCACATTAGTTGTGATAACAGAGCCTGCACAAATAATAGTACCTTCACCTATATCTACATAGTCTGACATTACAACTGATGGATGAACTACACTAACAACCCTTACACCTTTAGCCATCAACCGTTCAAACATCTTAAGCCTGATAGCCGAATCAGCAATAGCTATCACCACTGCCGGTGTTGGCTTTAACTCAAATACATCGTCAAACTTTCCAATAATCGGATAACCCTCTACCGTTTGCCCCTTTTTTCTATCATCAATAAAGCCTATTAAATCCCATGTTATTGACTCTTTGTTTATATCATTAACTAAACTGGCAACTTCCCGTCCTAATCCACCCGCACCTATGATTACTAATAGCTTTAGTTTTGATTCCGTCATATTATAACTCATCCTTACTAGCTGCAACCTGTATCAAGCCTTTTTCCATTTCACTATATCCCCTAAATTCAGGCATAGTAGCTTCACCAGTTGCATTTATACCCTCCCGTTTAAATACTTTAACTACCGTTAAAAATAATATCTTAATATCCAGCCAAATTGACTGATTATCTATATACCATACATCTAATGCAAACTTTTCTTCCCACGATAAAGCATTTCTACCATTAATTTGAGCCCACCCGGTAATACCCGGCTTAACATCATGACGCCTAGCCTGTTCAGGAGTATAGCGCTCTAAATATTGCACTAACAAAGGCCGTGGGCCAACTAAGCTCATGTCACCTTTCAAAACATTAAAAAGCTCCGGTAACTCATCTAGACTAGTACTACGCAAGAACTTACCTAAGCGGTTCAACCGCTGTTCATCCGGCAATAAATTCCCAACTGCATCCCGTTCATTAGTCATCGTGCGAAACTTATACATCTTAAACGGCTTACCATTTAGTCCAGGCCTAACCTGCTGAAATAAAACTGGTCTGCCAATATTTACACGTAAAGCAAAAGCTATACATAATAGTAAGGGAGCCAATATTACTAAGCTTAAAATAGCTAATGGTATATCTATAAAGTTTTTTATATGTAGATACACAGGTTTTCCTCCTCGTATCACCGATGTTCACTCAAAAATATATTTGATCACTGTATATTACATAGTGTCATTAAATTTGTTGCTACTTTTATTCTGTTTCCTTTTTATAATAATTCCATAATCTTATTGTAATATTTTAAAGCCAGGTTCTTATAATTATGGTTTTCTTCAACCCAGATTTTTCCCCTAGAACCATAGATACGTCTTTCGTCCAAATTCATATCCTTAAAAAATTTAATAGCCTTTACAATAGACTGCACATCTCCAGAAGGAACAAAAACGCCTGAATCTGCTTCATTTAACATAGATTGATAGCCTGAATAGGAAGCTACAACTGGCTTACCTGCCATCATATAATCTATTAGTTTATTCATTGATTGCCCATATTCCCAAATTTTAGATTCATGTGTAGACAAATAAAGTAAATCACATTTACTTAAAAAATACGGAATTTCTGTTTGGCTTATCTTAGGTCCAATTTTTATATTATTTAATCTAGATAATTTTTCAATATAAAGATCTTTTAAATCTCCATCGCCCACCATAACAAAGAAAACATCTTTTATCTCCGATAGTTCTTTGATAGCTTCTACGAATGCATCTAACGCATTTGATATCCCCATACTACCTGCATATCCAACTATAAATTGACCTTCCGTTGGAAATAACGAATCCACTACATTACTTCCGATTATATCGTTAGACCATGTTTCGTGTATACCTAATGGTGAATGGAAAACTTCTTTATCTTTACCGACTAACTCATGTACATGCTTTTTTAGATTAGGCATAGTTCCGACAACTAAATCTGCTTTTTTATAACCTATTTTTTCAATTAGGCCTAAAAACATTACCATCGGATTCCATTTACTAACCCGGAATTCTTCGGTTAAAGTCAAGGGGTGAATATCCCTAATTTCAAAAACTAACTTACAATCATAAATTTTCTTAAGGTAAATTCCATATAAAATTGTTAATAGTGATAAAGACGAAATTATTACCACATCCGGTTTCTTATATTTGGAATTCTTAAATTTAAACAATTTGTGTTCAAAATCTATCCAGCTTATAAATCTTTTAAGAGATGCACTTCGTGTATATTTATAAGTTTTAATCCATAAATGATTCAACTTATTATATTTTTCAAAATTATATACTTTTTCACTGTTAGGGTAATTAGAAAGATGATTTGCATTAGAGCTAATTAATAAAACCTCTAGACCAAGATTATTAAATTCACTTGCTATATAAAATAAACGTGCTCCCACACCATATTTTGGGGGTGACGCATATTTTGAAATACACCATACCATTAGTTTCTTTTTCATTAATATTTCTCCTAATTTTTCTGAACCAAAATAAGGAATAGGTAAATTCACTTAGTTATTCATCTATCACATAAAGCTTCGGTATAGCATTTATCACTTTAATCACGGCTGTGAAATCCATATTCAATACATCTAAATACCAGCGAATATTCTGATAACGAGGTCTATTTTCATCCTCAACAAGCTTAAGTGCTTCTTCACGGGTTATCTGCCCTTCTCGAATCTGATTACTCCGAAAAGTATCATGCTCCGTAAAACCAGCAACAGTATAATAAATATAATTATAAAACGCCGCAGTACCATCGCCAATACGCCAAGTAGTATTAGTATCTGGTGCCAACTCCCAATCATACCAATTCAAAGTTTCATCAATAGTTTTTTCATCCCATTGCCAGTAATCAAAAATGTGGTAATAATCTTTTTTCTCAGCAAAACTACGATAATACTCACCAGAAATAGTGTCCCAAAGGGAACTATTAAAATAACTAGGATTTTGCAGCATTACCTTAAATCTTAAAAACTGATAGTTCAATTGGTTATAAACGCCTGGCATATAGACCCTTTTTTCTTCAAAATCCGGTTTCACCCCTAAAAACCCAGCCTTGAAATGAGTTACTTCAAGTGGATTGATACCCCATAAATTCAGATTAATACCTGTTTCTTTTTTTACGGTTTCAACATGTTGAAAAAAGTGTTTGTCTCCGGCCGTTAAAATACTAATCATCCCAAGATGTGGCGATTTAAGCCATGCTTTTAAATTTTTCGCAATATTTTTACGTTTTTTAGAGATGTCCGCGGCAATAATAATATTCTCAACACTAAGTTTTGAACACATTCTACTTATATTTCTACGCCCTAAATCAGTGACCATTCCCCAATCATACGTATATGTAATAGGTTTCATTTTTAATTCATTAACAATCAGGTGCAAACCATAAGAACTATCCCTTCCCCCTGAAAATGGTACAATGCAGTCAGGTTCATTTTTATGTCTATAAGGTTCTACTAACTCAAATAATTCTTCCTTAGGTTTTGGGATATTACGTAATTTATAATTATGGCAATAATTGCAGACACCATCTGAATCAAATGAAATAAAAGGCATAGTTTCTGGCAAAATACATTTCGTACAACGCTTAAGATTATGCTGTGGATACTGAAGCATCGCTTCCTCGACAGCAATATTTTTAAAAGTAGTAATAAGATTTTTTTTTATTCGCTGGTCGTCTATAACATTTATTGTTTCTGCTTTTGGGATATCAATTAATAAACCTTCTTGCCATACTTGTATAATCTCTTTACAAGCGATTTGCTCCAAAGGAAACCGTTCAGAAGAAAAATAAATGTCATCTGCATTTTTACCTACATAGAGGCTACCATTATTTGAGAATAACACCAATTTACCTAACTTAGGAATTGCGAGAGCCGCAGCTACAGTGCCTTGGCACATTGAAAAAATTTGCTGGGGCAACCCCTTCAACTCCCCACCTTCATCAAGATATTTCATAGTTATTGCAATAAGAACTTCGGAGTCAATTTGAAAATATCGTGGTAAATCAAGAAATTCCCATATTTCCTGTTCGTTAACAATTATCCCATTATGAATTACTAAAAACCCGTCACGGACAACTGGTTGATTATCCAAAAGCCCATTAGTAACTAAACGGCTATGCCCCAGAATTACATTTGAATTAATAGGGTTTTCCTTTTTCAAAAGTTGTATTATATCGTAATCAGCACGTGAAACTTTGTAATTGTTGCCATTGCAGTAAACTAATCCGCTTGAATCGGAACCTCTCCGGTGACTATACATAGCTAAAATATGCAAGTTCTTTTTATTAATTTTTTGACTAGATATTACTCCTAAAATACCACACATTTGCAATTTCTCCCTATTTTTAATACTCTTTATAGGTTTTAAAACCCTGTCTATTTTTTCAACCATTAAAATGCCAATAAGTATTGAATGAAAATTATATCTCTTCAAAATAATTAGTGTCTATGAATACTAGATATTATTCCAACAATCTTTTCCCCCGCCCTACCATCACCATATAACTTCACTTCATCACTAATATCTGTCCGCATAAAACTTTCTTCCAATTCTAAAATTATCTCATAGCTAGCACCGGCTAATTTATTAAAACCATGATCGATTAATTCCATCCACTCAGTTTCTTCCCTTAGAGTAATACAAGGCTTACCAAAAAAATAAGCTTCCTTCTGTACCCCCCCACTATCAGTAAATACACCTTTACATTCTGCTAATAAAGTAATCATGTCGAAATACCCGACTGGGTTGATACAGATAATATTGGCTAATTGAATATCATTTTCACTAAGCAGCTTTTTAGTGCGAGGATGGAGGGGAAGTATCACCGGTACTTTACTGGAAACTTCATCTAAAGCTTTAAATATATTAGCTAATCTAACCTTATCATCAGTATTTTCCGCCCTATGTATTGTAGCTAAATAAAAATCATCCTTATATATGCTGACTAAATTCTTAACTTCCTCTGTAGGATCTGCTTTCTCTTTGTAAAATAAAGCAGCATCGTACATTACATCACCTACATTATATACCTTAGCATTAGCCCAATTAGAAACTCCTTCTCCCTCCAAGTTTAAAACTGCCGTTTCTGTCGGACATAACAGCCAGTTTGAAACCCTATCCGTTAATATTCGATTAACTTCTTCCGGCATCTGCATATTAAATGAACGTAAGCCCGCTTCCACATGAGCCACAGGAATATGCAGCTTGGCTGCCGCTAAAGCACCTGCTAAAGTAGAATTCGTGTCACCATATACCATTACTATATCAGGCTTTTCTTTTAACAAAACTTCTTCGATTTTCTCTAACATCCGGCCAGTCATGATTGCATGTGAGGCTCCTCCTATTCCTAAATGATAATTAGGATTAGGCATCTGCATCTCCTTAAAAAAAATATCTGACATATTGGCATCATAATGCTGCCCTGTATGCACTATAACTTCATCTATAACCTGTTCCTTATATTCATAATTATATTTAGCTATCACTCTCGAAACTACCGCCGCTTTCACAAACTGGGGTCTAGCTCCGATTATGGTTACTATTTTCATGCTAATTTCTCCAAAAAACTTTTTATTTTTCAGACTAGTTTCTTCGCCTACTTCAAGTTTATACAGTATCGGTATTAAAAAAATTAATTTTCCATTTATTGTTTTTAGTAAATTCATTAACAAACTTTTTATCAATAGATTTAATAATTAACGGAACCTTAAATCTTCATGGCAAAATATTAAGGGATATAAAACCAAAATTCCTCAATATCTTTTCCAAAACATTTGACCCAGTATATAGTGGAAATTATATAATATAAGAATATCGATTCAGATATTCAAGAGTAGCTAAAAGCAAAATTTTACTTGCCTGTATATCATCCTCCTGATATGTATCAAACGCAATTATTTGACCTTTCTTTCCTCCATTATCAGTTTAGTAAAAATTCCTTGCCCTCAATAATTAGGATGTACCATTGAATCACATGATTGCATTACTTTACAAGATATACCTTGAACTAAATACTCAGCAGACATAAAGCAATTTGCACCTATTATTTTACTACAATCTCGAGCAACAATAATAGTAGATGAATCTATCATTGGATTTTGTAATTATTTTCATGCTAATAGCTTCTCAATACCTTTTCTTATACTCTTTTATAACTTCTTTATACAAATTTTCCATTCTATCCGCATTTTCCCGCCATTCATAATTCTTTAAAACAAATTCACGTCCAGCTCGTCCCATTGTACTTCTTAATCTTTCGTTATTAATTAACATTTCCAGCTTGTCCGCTGCTTTCTCTGGATTATTTCGTGGAACTATGTAGCCGGTAATTCCATCTTCAGTTACTTCCAGTAAGCCTCCCGCGTCAGAAACCACGACTGGTACTTCACAGGCTGATGCTTCAACTATAGCAACACCAAAACTTTCATCTATACTTAAAGCCACATATATATCAAAACTATTAAGCCACTTAGGTACTTCGTGATGGGGTACCGCTCCAACAAATTTAACATTGGTATCTATCCCAAGCTTTTTTGTTAGCAATTTTAGTTCTTTTTCCTGTAGTCCTCCGCCTACTAAGACTAACTCCAACTCTTGTTCAGTTCTATCCTTAACTAGAGCAAAGGATTCAATTAAAGTAACTATACCATATTTAGGTGCCATGCTTTTCACTGTACCTACAACAACTTTGTCATTATCCTTTCCAGCTTTTAAAGGCTGAAAAAATCTGCAATCTACCCCAAATGGAATAACTGTTATATGCTTATCGGGTTTATATATACTTTCAATTTGCCTTTTCATGATATGACTAGTTGAAGCGACTCTATCAGCAGCTTTAAGGTTTTTTTGCATAATTCTCATATTTAACTTGGATTTAAGAGGAAAATCAAAAACATCACTACCCCATACAGACAGCAAATTAGGTTGAAATCCTGATAACCTCGCTAAAGTACCATATCCACTGGCATAATGAGTATTTAATATATCCGGCTGAATCTGTTTAAGCAGTTTTTTCGCCTTCCACAAATTCATATAATAACCTACGGGTTGTTTAAAAGGTAAATTATAAACTCTAATATTTTTATGTAATTCTTCCGTTCCCGGATGCATAGTTAACAGATGTATTTCATGTCCTCTACTAGCCATTTCATTAACCCATTTTACCGTATGTATCGAATTATGTCCTGCTAAGAATGCTATTTTCACAACTAGCCCTCTCTTTGATTTATTAACATTTTAACCGCCTCAACCTCTGCATCCATCCGTTCTTCCCATGTCCATAGTTTTTCTTCTTCGGTTTTTAAAAGATTTTCTTTAATAAACTCCCATTTTTTCGGATTAGAAATTATCTCGCATATATCCTTACTCATATTATCAATTAACATATCATCAATATTATAAATAAAACCATTCTTTTCATGCTTTATCCATGAATTTGTATCGCCATTATTAAGAGTAAATATGTATTTATTTGCTCTTATTGATTCAAATAATGGATTCCCAACATTTGAATGCTCATATGTTAATATTACTACATCAGCTAAATTATAATACTCCCCTAACTGATGATTAAGTATAGCTCCACAAAATACAATTTTATCAGCAACATTTAATTTTAGAGCCATTTCTTCTAAAGTTCTTCTTTCATTTCCATCTCCTACAATAAAATATTTAATATTGTGGATTCCAAAATCTTTAACCAACTTATAGATTATATTTATTCCTCTATCAACACGTTTCCACTCAACTAACCTACATACGGTCAATAATATAAATTCTTTATGTATATTATATTTCGTTCTTATATTTTCCGGCTCATTTAGATAAAAGTTATCGCATCCATTCGTCCAAAAAAGCATTTTTTTTGTATTCTCAGGATTAATTAAATTCAATGCTTTATCGCCATTAGTTCCATCATTGGTCATTATTATTAAATCGGCAGGAAGTTTAAGTGCAACTATAGCAGAATGATTCCAAAGTAAACGCAAATATTCTTTATTAGCCAACATTTCTGCTATAAAGCTGCCTTGAAAACGGCTTACAATCTTGACATCTTCCAAGGCTCCCACTTTTTTCAATAATTTAACTACTAACACCCCATGCGTTTCATATCCATATACAATATCCACCTTATGCTTATTTAAAAACCTTTTCCCAATATAAAAGAGTTTGAGAATTGTTAAATATTCCCGAAGCCTACCTATAATTAAACTTAAATATCTTATTCCCCTGAATAAGTCTGCCATACCAGTTAAAGGCCAATATATTCTGTATATATTAATATTTTGCAAATTGATTTCTCTTTCATAAAAATAGTTTCCCCTTTTTTCATTGTTCCTCGCAACAATATAATGAACATTCCAACCAGCTTTCGCATAAGCTTCAGGAGTTTTCCTTATAACTTGAATAGATTTCTCTTTAAAATCTAATGCAGAAATAAATAATATATTTTTTTTCTTTTGTTCTTCCATTTTTAATACCTCTTTTAGATAAACTTCGATATTTAGCAAGATATTTTATCTGCTTTCCTATGCTTAGCAGCAATAACTAATGTTGAAACAGAAAATCCAAATAATATCCACATAGGTAACAGATAAATACAGCCACTAGGACTAATAGCCGCTGGTATGAAACCTAGTAGTGCTAATGAGCAGGACCCTGAAAAATACTCTAAATCCGAATTATTTATATTATAGTAAATACGGTAGAGATGTAAAAATAACATCATATACCAACTTATAAAAATAACAAAAAAAATAACTCCTCCTTCAACCAACAATTCTACCCAAAAATTATGCATTGAACTTATAGTTAAGGTTGGGTCGGATTCTTGTATCCACATAGATCCTCCACCCCCTACACCCAGTCCATATGTACCTTTCAATGCAGCAAAACCATTATGAATAAGACGTTGTCTAATACCTATAGAAGCATTGGGCTCTATTTCATTAAATAAAAACACCTGCGTTGCTGTTATACTTTCTTGAATAGATGTAAAAATATTATTTTGAATACTATTTTCAAAAATATTAAAAACAGATAGTCCTCCCCATAAAATAAATAAAATAATAAATGAATTCAGAAATTTTTTGTAGTATCTACTGTAAATAAGAAAGTAACAAACAAAAATAAATAACCCTGCTAAAATTCCGCCTCGTGAATCAGTCGCATGAATAATGGTTAAGACAGAAATGCAGCCAAGATATTTTACCCAATTCTTTTTATGAAATAAAAAGAATGGTAAAACTATACACATAGTTGCCGCTAAATTATTAGGATTCCACCTAAATCCAGTTGGCAAACTCTCTATATATTTTTGTATTTCTAAACTAAAAGCAGTAAAATCACCAGGTGCTCTTAAAAAATATTGAGCATATGGCGAAAACGGAGATATCGGAAATCGAAAGGCAGTATAAACTTCCAACAAAGATAATAAAATCTCTATTATGAAAACAAGTGCTATAACCTTAAAAATACTTTTTAACTTTAATATATCATTTACGAAATAGACAATAGCAAGCGATACAGTCACTCCACAAAAGATGTAAAAAATATATATTATACTATAAGCAGGATATACGCTCCAAAATATAGATAACATATACCAAAAAAACACAAAAAAGAAAATATAATGATATCTAGGCTGAACTATGGGTAATTTTATCTTATATTTACTCTGGTTAATCCAGAAAAATAACATTATAAAGAAATAAATAAGTACCCCATGAAATAAATAAAAAGGACCATAGCTAATCGCTATTCCTAAAGTTGCCGATATTATTAATACTTTTACGATATTGAAAAGTCGTATATGCATATATTCTTTCCCCAATTGTTTTTACTTTTTATTACCCCTCTTATTTGATAACTTAATATAATTAAAACGAGTTAGACGTAACCAAGGTTTTGCTTGCAGCTTCAATTAAACAGGTTTTTTCCACAAATATTGGTATGTTTGTTCGATTCGTTCTGATTCTTTTGTTACATTATTTGTTAATTTCTATCTCCTATATCTTTCAGTGGATTTTTTAAAAGTTTGATCATGATAATCGGGGTCTAATATTTTTTTATATTTTACTGTTTTTGCTATTGACTTTAAATAACCTACATCATTAGGCTCTATTTTCTCTTTCCATTCATCTAACCATATTACAGATTTCTCAAAAATAATTGGCTCACACAAAGAAAAATCATTAGCGTAAGCAACATAATATTCATAACCTCTTTCACCGGTACCATCAACTCTATTTGCAAGTTTTCCACCTGTTTTTATAAAATTCGTTGCCCACGTATTAGCAAAGCGCCTCATATCCAATTCAGTGAATACTATGCCGGCATCATAACATCTAGCAATAAACTCAGCATCTAATTTTGCATAAGTATGAGATTCACGTCCTGTATACCCTTCCCACTCCCAATAATTCCAGATATATAAATCTTTTTCTTTATTTAGAGTCACATGGTCCATAAAATGATTTGCAGCTCTCTCTATTTTGTTTTTATAAGCTTCATCTCCCGTAATCTTATACAAACTTACCATTGTTTCCAATAACCCAAACATCTGGTTCCATGGCAGAATCACATTATTGGGCCATTGCAGGTCATCTTCAGCAATTTTATAGTAGCCTCTATTATTGGGCATATTAACCCATTCTTTATCATGGTAAGCTACCGCTTCTGTGATTACCTTCAAATATTCATCAGCTTTATGCTGATAATAATCGTTCAAATCGGAATTCTTTATTAAATAGACTAAATCTGCCATAGTCTTTGTATACAGACCAGTATGCACAACATACGGCTGCAATTGATTTTCAATCATTCTCCTCTCAAAGGATATTGGATTATCTTCTGGTGACTTAGCTCCTTTTTTTAGTTTTATAATTTTTACATGTTCATTATCTAAAATAATTTCATTTTTCCCAAAGTTTAAATTGTCATAAGTTTCATCGAAACATTCTTCCGAACCTATATAAATCCTTTCTGGATTATCTATTCTTACTTTAAAAGAATTTAGATTGGTTCCAGCCGATACTGTAATATATGTTGTATTATTTCCATTCCATAATGGTGACCACAGTTCTTTTCCGTAAGTTATAACTCTAATTATGGGCTCTCCTTTTTTATTTTTCAGATCTTCAAACGTAGAGTGATAAAGGTTACCAGATGACCATGTAGGAGAAATTTCTCCTTTAAAATTCTTTCTGCCTTTAATACAATCTCTCTCTTTAATTATTAAATCCAGGTTATCAATTAATCTATTTAAGTATTTAGGATCTTTAGTTACTTCGTACATAATTAAATCAGACTCAAGAACTGGACTTATACTCCATGCATTAGTTCCCAATAATCCTTTTTCGAAACTAATTATGTTTTCATTCCACTGATTTTGATTAATATTATAATAATCCTCAAAAAAAGATATATCATACGGCTTTACTTCTATCTTAGGCATATTGTTAGAATTTTTGGAATAAAGTACCCTTTGTTTGCTAACTCCTCCTACCATCAAAATCATTATCATTATCACAACCATGCTAATTACAATAAATTTGAAATTTTTCTTCATATACCCTCCTGATAAAAGTTAAAATCGTCCTTGTTTATACTCCATGAAAATTAACAAGCTCACCATGTTTCCATCACAAATCCCTTTCTTCAAGGACTGATTTTTACAAATATCTAATAACTTTTGCTGGCATTCCACCAACTAAGCAATGACCCTCTGGGAAAGATACATTAACCACACTACCCGCAGCTATAATAGTACACTCTCCAAGCAAAACCCCTGGCAAAATAACTGAATTCATTCCAATCCAGCATTTATCTCCAATTATTACATCCCTTCCTTCTAAGTGGTTATCTAAATTATATAAATCATGATTGGCAGTAATTATGCCAACATTCGGACCAATATAGGAATTTCTCCCAATAATTATCTTGGCTTTAAAGTTCTGAAAATAACATCCCGGGCTTTGCATATTATTTAAATCATCTGGATGAAAAATGATATTATCATAATTAGAAACAGTCGTTGTCGCATTTATAGGAAATGGTGCACTACTATTAAATCGCAATATTTTTTGCACCCATAAAGCTCTAAATATCCAAATCCAACCTGTATGTCGTTCTTCGAACCATCGTCCCTTTATGTATTTCTTGTCAAAAAATATACAAGCAATTAATTTTATTATAGGTTTTATAAAAGTAAAAATTAATAACAAGAATTTCCCATGCAATTTTTTTAAGCCCCCTACTTTCTTATCTTATTAAGGGTAATAAACATAAAAATTATTCCTGATAAAATAGCAGCAAATATAAAAACCAAAGCATTATTAATTATAAACAATGTTACTATTGGAATTATTGCAAATGGAATAGCAGCAATTAGTTTCTTAGTAATATGTTTTAAGGTCTTTAATAAAGACACCTTTGCTATATGTAAGATATAAACGCATGAAATACAGTAAATAATTCCACCTGATATTCCCAACATTTTCATTGTTAAAAGAGAATTCCCCACTATACCGCCCATGATTAAAACAAATATTCTAGTTACTAGTAGTGAAGTATTTACTACTAGTAACGTTCTTTGTTTATCCAATACAAAATATAAAATTGAAATGGGGGAAGAAATGAATTGAAAGAAAATCCATCCTGATAACCATTTTACATATTCTCCTGCTACATACCATTCTGGTCCAAATACTATGGCAAATAATTCAGGAGCTACTATGGCTATTAATAATATTGGTACTAATACTATAGATACTAATTGTTTAAATATATCAAAAGTTATTTGTTCTAAATCACCTATTCTTTGGGCTTCCGTAGCCTTAGGAAAAAATACTTGAGCAACAGCCCCACCTATAACACTCATAGGTAAACTTAATACCCGGTGCCCTAGCGCATAAAATCCTACTATGGCCGGAGTAAAAAAATAACCTAATAATAATGGAGGCATCATTATTGAAGCAGTATTAAGAATACCCGACCATGAAGAATATAACGGAAGATCTTTATACCTTGTTATCATTTGTTTCATTTCTTGTTCACTAACACAAGAGATTATTTTTTTTCCTTCATCCCGATATATCTGTCTGGCTAACTTTCCTGTAGCTGCAGCTTGACCTGCTATCTGACCAGCGATTAAACCTCCTACTCCTATATTAGTCATATGGGCAATTGATATTTGAGTAACTGCAGTTACTGAACTTTGAGTTATTTGGCGTACTGCCAAGAACTTAAAATGTTCTCTTCTAGTACTCCAGTAACTAAACGCTTGGGATAGACCTGCTACTAATAAACTAAGCGGCATAAACCACAACCAAAATGATAATTGCGGTACTCCTAACAAAGTAGAAATATGTTTTTTAAATAATAACACTAGAACCAAAACTACAAAACTGAAGATAATACATATTACTGTAGAAAGAACTAGTATATTAGCCGCTTCCTCATCTTTTTCAGGCAAGACTATAGCTAATTCATATCTAAGGCAAGCTATTACTGCTAAGATGCCTAATATAGATGTATATAAAGAAAATACTCCAAAATCCTCCGGACTATATAATCTAGTAAGTATCGGTGCCATTAATATAAGTAAAGCCTGAGCAAAGGTTGTTCCAGTCATTAGGGTTACTACATTACGGGTGAAGCTCCCTGTCGGTAGTTTGTTATTAAGCCAGTTTTTTATTTTATCCATATTAGCTGTGTAAAACGTAAAACGTTAGACTCAAACGTAGTATAGCTAAACGTGAAACGTTCAAACAACTCCTTTCGAAATCTGGTTTTATCTTTTGAAATTGTCCCTATATATTTTTTCCAGCAGCCACAATGACTTCCTGCCTTCATCGCCATCACAATATAGTGAGGGGTGAGGGGTGAGGGGTGAGGGAGATTGAGTTCCCCGTACTGCTTCAATGACATTTTTATAGTACCCGCTATGACCAAAGCCGTAAACGGAAGTGGGGTTAGTATTGGCTTGTTCTATGTCACCATCGTAATCCCGTTTATCGGCAAATTGCCATTGTTCAATTTTGTTCATTGAGGTACCAGCTACCCTGACAGTTCCTTTTTCGCCGAATATGGTGATAGATCCCTCTAAGTTTTTAGGGTATGCAAGCATAGTTACGTTAATGCTGCCTATGGTACCGTTTTGGAATCTGATTATGGCGGAGCCGGTATCTTCGGCTTCTATGTTTCTGCCCAGGGTAGCTGTTATAGATTTTACTTCGGCTATATCTCCACCAAACCATTGTATTATATCTACATAGTGAGAAGCTTGGTTCATGAAAGCTCCTCCGTCTAATGCCCAAGTACCTCGCCATGATGCCATATCGTAGTATTCTTGGGGTCTAGTCCAGAATACGTTAGAGGTTATCATGTATAGTTTGCCGAAGCGTCCTTCTTCGAAAGCGCGACGGGTTAATTCTATCGCTGGGTTAAGGCGGTTTTGGAGTACGACAAATAGTTTTACTCCGGCTTCATCACAAGCTTTTATAAGTTTATCTGCATCTTCCAGTTTTACTCCCATAGGCTTTTCGGTTATGACATGCTTACCAGCTTTAGCAGCTAGGATGCCATGTTCGGGGTGTAAGCCGGAGGGGGTGCAGATGGATATTATGTCTATGTCATCTCTTTTGAGCATTTCTTCATAGTTAGTAGTGTAGTAAGGTATATTATATTTTTCGGCTGATTCTTTAGCTCGTTCTTCGATGATGTCACAGCAGGCGATGCACTGGGCATTTTCCTGCTGGGCGATGGCTTCGAAGTGGTTTTTGGAAATCCTTCCGCAGCCTATTAGGGCAATTTTTAACATGGTTTAAAGCTCCTTTTT
Organism: Bacillota bacterium; assembly: GCA_023395515.1. Taxonomy (GTDB): domain Bacteria; phylum Bacillota; class Syntrophomonadia; order Syntrophomonadales; family Syntrophomonadaceae; genus JAAYRQ01. Next base: position 8,662 of record JAEWZB010000075.1, on the reverse strand, counting down.
TCTGACGCTGGGTCTTTTATACCTGATATCTGGCGTTAGCCACGGGGACAGTCCATCGTCTTCCCTACGGCTCTTCGCTGCGCTCGAGGACGCTCGAACCGTCCCCATGCCCCTCACTCTTTACGTTTTACAATAATTCTATATTGTCCCGGTTCGTTATGTTTTTCAGGGCGTTTTTGGTGTCGAATATGTATTTAGCGTTTTTTTGGATAAGTTCGTAATCTACTCCTTTAGTATGGTTAGCAGTTATTACTACTATATCGGCTGCTTGTATTTTTTCTGCAGTTAATTCAGGCAAACCTTTTACGGTTTGGCCTTTTTCCTCATATTCGCTGACAAAGGGATCGTAAAACTCTATTACCGAACCTACTTTTTCGAATTCATCTATTACTTTTATAGCCGGACTTTCCCGGTAATCGTCAATATCACCTTTGTAGGCAATGCCTATGATTAGGACTCGGGAGCCATTTAAGGCTTTTCTGAAGCGGTTAAGTATTTTTCCTGCCCGCTCTACGGTATATTCGGGCATACGGTCATTAACCATCATGGAAGTTTCTATCATTGAAGTGTGAAAACCGTATTCACGGGCTTTCCATGATAGATAATAAGGATCTAAGGGTATGCAATGGCCGCCTAAACCGGGTCCGGGGTAAAAGGGAGTAAAGCCGAAAGGCTTAGTCTTGGCCGCCTCTATTACCTCCCATATATTAATATCCATTTTGTTGCAAAGTATGGCGAGTTCATTTATTAAGCCGATATTTACATTGCGGTAAGTGTTTTCCAATATCTTTTCCATTTCAGCTATCTTCGGCGAGGATGCTTCAAATATATCACCTTCGAGTACATTTCTATACATGGCGGCAATAACTTCGGTGGCATCTTTGCCTACGCCGCCTACTACTTTGGGAGTATTTTTAGTTTGATATATCAGAATACCGGGATCTACCCGCTCAGGTGAGAAGGCTAGATAAAAATCTTCTCCGCATTTCAGGCCTGAACCTTGTTCGAGTAGGGGCATCATTAATTCTTCAGTTGTGCCCGGATAGGTAGTAGATTCTAACACGACCATACTGCCTTTACGCAGGTATTTAGAAACTTCCTGGGTAGAATCTTTTACATAGGTGATGTCCGGTTGTTGATATTCATCAAGTGGAGTAGGTACTGCAATAGCTATGAAATCTACATCTTTTATAAAGGAGAAGTCACAAGTAGCAGATAGCATACCTTTTTCCACCAGTTCTTTTAAGTCACTGTCTACTACGTCACCTATGTAGTTTATACCTTGGTTTACCATTTCTACTTTGCGGTCTTGTACATCAAAGCCAATAGTTTTATAACCGGCTTTAGCCTTTTCAACTGCCAGAGGTAAGCCGACATATCCAAGACCGACTACGCCTACGACGATTTCTTTATTGTTGATTTTTTTTAGTAAGGTTTCTTTCATGGACATTATTTCTTCCTCCCTCATTTATGGACGCTGATTTTTTATGATTATTATGATTTGCGCTGTACGCCACGGGGACAGTTCCCTTGTCTTCCCTTTCGGCTCTTCGCTATCGCTCGAGGACAAGTGAACCGTCCCCATGGCTCTGTATCCCTGACTCCTTACTATAAGTATATCTTTGTAAACAGTGTGGGCAGGAGGCCTGATTCATTTCATCAAATTCTAGTTTTTCACCACATTTACATACATAGCCTATAATCTTAGCTGGGTTTCCAACAACTAGGGCATAGTCGGGAATATCTTTGGTAACTACAGTACCAGCTCCAATAAGGGCATATTGTCCAATAGTATTTCCGCAAATTATGGTGGCGTTAGCTCCTATGCTGGCGCCTTTTTTAATTAAGGTAGTTTTAAATTCATCCTTACGGGCAATAAAGCTTCTGGGGTTAATAACATTAGTAAACACGCATGATGGCCCTAGAAACACATCATCTTCACATATTACTCCGGTATAAACGGAAACATTGTTTTGTATTTTTACTCCATTGCCGAGTATTACTTGGGGTGATATAACTACGTTTTGCCCGATATTGCAATTCATACCTATTTTAGAGTTAGGCATGATATGCGAAAAATGCCATATCTTTGTACCTTTTCCGATTTCACATGGTTCATCTATGTAGCTTGATTCGTGAACAAAATATTTTTTTTCAGACATTAACTATATCTCCTTCAAGGCATTAACAATATAAATCTTTTCTTCATCCGTCAGTTCCGGGAAGCAGGGTATGGCGAAAGTCCGGTGAGATAGGTACTCGGCTACCGGTAAATCTCCCGGCTGATAACCTAAGTCTTTATAAACCTTTTGTAAATGTAATGGTATAGGATAATATATCCCAGTAGCTATTTTTTTTTCCGCTAGACTTTTAACCACTTCTGTCCGATTTTCGGATTGTAGTATATATAGGTGGTATACTGATTCGATATCATCAATTTGTGCCGGAGTTACATAATTTCCTCCGAATAACTTTTCATTGTAGTATAAGGCAATCTCGCGCCTCATCCAGTTATATTCGTCTAGTTTTTTCAGTTTAACCCTTAATATAGTGGCTTGCACTTCATCTAAGCGGGAATTATGCCCGATAAGATAATTATAATATTTTAAGGGATTATAAACAGTATTATCGGCTCCGTCATCTTCATTTACATCATCGGTAATATTATGAATAAGGTTATAAGCAGCTTGTCCTGCCTGGCCGCTACCGTGAGTCCGTAAAGCTTGACAGATTACATTTAATTTTTCATCGTTAGTAGTTATCATGCCTCCGTCACCGGCGCAACCAAGATTTTTCGTGGGAAAAAAGGAAAAACAAGCTATATCAGCTAGGTTCCCAGCTTTCTTTCCTTTGTACATAGCCCCTACTGCTTGGCAGGCATCCTCTATTACATAGAGATTATGCTTTTTAGCAATCTCATTTATTTTATCCATTTCACAGGGTTGTCCAAATATATGTACTGGCATTATGGCTTTAGTTTTAGGAGTAATTTTGGCCTCTATTTTTTTTTCATCCAAGTTATATGTATCAGGGCGTATATCAACAAACACCGGCGTTGCTCCTACCGCGGAGATGCTTTCCGCAGTCGCAAAAAAGGTAAAAGGAGTTGTAATAACTTCATCACCTGCACCTATCCCTAAAGCTTCTAATGCTATTACTAAAGCATCTGTTCCGTTGGCTACAGATATAGCATTTTTTGCTCCAGTATATTCTGCAAACTCTTGCTCGAAAGCTTTTACATTAGCCCCCATTATGTACTGGGCATCAGCTAAAACACTACTTACTTCCCGTTCTATTTCTGTTTTTATATCTTTATATTGTCTTTTTAGATCTAATAATGGAATATTCATAAATTACCCCTTTTTTATTATGCTAGTAGCTAGAAGTTAGAAGTTAGACATCTTGCTATGAACAACTCACTTCTTTTGCATCTTGCAAACCCGCACCTAATTTTCTATCGTTGCTACGATTTCTTTTTTGCCTAATTCTACACTATCTGCTCTAAATTGCGGCAGGATTTTTCTTATTACTTCTATAGCATCTATGGAATCAAAAAAAACATTTTTCACTAGTAAGGTATCAATAGTATCCAGAACTCGGTGTGTATCCGGCTCTTTTTCCATAACTAGTATGCGGTCATGATAGGTAGCACACATTTGCTCACTGGCAGTGAAAAGTTCTTCGTGTAATTTTTCTCCTGGCCTTATCCCGGTTATCTCAATTTTTATATCTTTATCTGGTTCATAACCATGGAGTTTTATTAAATCTGCAGCTAAGTCCATTATTTTAACTGGTTCTCCCATATCTAAGACAAATATTTCTCCGCCTTTAGCCATCGCTCCCGCTTGAATTACTAGCTGTACAGCTTCGGGAATCGTCATAAAGTAGCGGGTCATTTCCTTATCCGTAACTGTCACCGGTCCACCTTTTTTAATCTGCTTTTCGAAAATCGGTATAACACTGCCATTACTGCCTAATACATTGCCGAACCTAACAGCCGCAAAGTTAGTGTTTTCACTGGTATTATCCATTTCTCGAATTATTAATTCGGCAATTCTTTTAGTTGCTCCCATTACACTAGAAGGGTCAACAGCTTTATCAGTAGATATTAGTATAAAAGTTTCTACCCCTACTTGATGAGATATTTCTGCCATGTTTTTTGTACCTAAAATGTTATTTTTTAAGGCTTCCCGAGGATGCTTTTCCATCATGGGTACATGTTTATAAGCAGCAGCATGAAAAACTACTTCCGGACTATATGTTTTAAATACTTTATGTAATCTATCTTTATCTTTAATATCGACTAGCTCAGCCTGGATTACTAAGCCGGGATATATTTCTTTTAATTCTGCTTCTATTTGAAATAAGTTATTCTCACTGTATTCTACTAAAATAATTGCTTTCGGTAGAAAGGAGCTAATCTGCCTACACAGCTCGGAACCTATGGAACCACCTGCTCCACTAATTAATATAGATTTATCTTGAATGTAGCCGGATATTTTGTTTAGATTAAGTTCAACTGGGTCACGTCTAAGTAAATCCTCCAGCTGTATTTCTCTAAATTCATACTTATCTGCAAGTAGTCCTGAAGTACCTTGAAATATTCTGACCTTAGCATCAGTAGCACTACAAATCTCCATAATTTCTCGGATAGTCTTTCCACTAGCTGAAGGAATCGCAATTATTATCTCTTCTATGTTACGTTCTCTTACTATAGCTGGAATATCCCTACGCTTACCTAATACGGGGATATCGAATACAGATAGTTTTTGCTTGTATTTATTATCATCAATTAAGCCCATGGGGGTTAGGTTAAGACCGGGATTGTTAAGGAGTTCCCTTATCACCATAGCTCCACCATCACCGGCACCGATTATGAGAGCGTTTTTGCCTTTACTAACTTTTTCACTGATAAAATAATCTCTTAGTATGCGCCAGCCTAAGCGGGAACCGCCAATAAATATCATAATTAAAAGCCAGCTTAGAATGTATACGCTACGGGGTAAGTTAGGAAGATTAACCGTATATATGCATAGGACTACTAATAAAGAACTGGTAGTGATAGCTTTAAATATTCCGTACAGCTCTCCTATGCTGGCATATTGCCACATGCGGTGATAAAGCCTGAATAGATGCATAAAAGCTATAGTTAGAATAATATAGTAAGGCACTAGATAAGTTGCATTATTTATATATTGCTCCGGTATATTACCTTCAAAGCGTAATATTAAGGCTAAGCTTAGTGATAGGACAATAAATAGGGCATCTATGAGCATTAGGGCTATTATTCGTATAGTTTGGTTCATTATTTCACTATCCTTGTTCTCTTTTTAATTCTGGACGCGGAGTACCGCGAAGCCATAGGGACAGTTCCATCGTCTTCCCTCTCGGCCTCAGCTACGCTTCGGGACGCTCGCCCCGCCCCCATGGCTCTTCTTTTCGCTGATTCTTTTTTTAAAAAATTATTATATTAAATCTTCGTATATTTTGTAAGTATTTCCATTTATAGTTTTTATTTGCTCGGCTAAATCTTGAGCTTCTACTATTTTGCCGGTTTTGTATAAGCTGGCTGCGTACCAGACATACTGATCCATAATCTGGGGTGGGGTATTATTATTTAATACAGGATAAAACTTTATATAATCAATGTAGAAGGTACTACCTGCGCCGATGCTGCCTGTTCCAATATAAAGTCTGCGGGCGTTATGTCCTTCGTCTACCAGTAATTGCTGCTGTACCGTATTCCAATCAGGCTGCGGTTTTTCTACTGCCCCACGATGGAAAGATAAACTAGTATTTTTAGCTTCTACTTCACCTATAGTAGAGCCCCATATACCTATGGAGTTAGAGGTATCAGCAATACCCCCATGAGTTAAAGAGTCAATCTTATATCTCACTTCTAATATGTATTCAGCTCCAGCTTGTACTGGAATTTGTGAAGCTAGATTCATTACATTAGGCCAGCCACCTAAATCTCTTTTGGCCATTACTTTTAAAACTGTACCACCGCTTGCATCCTTATCTTTTACCGGCGCTACCGACCAATTAACATTTTCAATGAAGGTATTGGCAAATTCAGTATCTGTAAATTCCAATTTTAGTAGATTAGTAGTATATGTTTCAAAAACGGATAAACTTTTATTATATTCGCCTAATATGTAATTAGCCTTTGCTATGTTCATTAGATGCTCGCCACTTAACTTAAGTGGTGTACCATTCCATCGTTTGTCAGGATTAATTTTAGTTTTTTGCTTTTCCAGCCGCTCTTCCAGATTAGCTAAATTGGCGGCAATGTCAGCCACTTTTTCTTTATCATCAATTTCTTGGTAATGCTTAAGTCCCGCCCCAAGTACTTGAGTTAATGATTCATAAGCATTGATATCATTAGGATTAGATAATACGGCACCTTCGGCTTGTCTAAGCATTAAGTCAAAATCCCCTAACATGCTGGCAGTATTTATCAGGGAACTGCGTACTTTAATATCATAGCCTTTCAGTTTTTCGGCCTTTTCTATCATTTTTAACGTATCTTGATAGGCCTGGTTAGCTAACTGATGTCCCGCTTGTTTTAAGCTGGTATAGCGTAGGGCATAAGCATAAGCTAAATCAGTATAGTATTCGGCATTATTATTATCTAGTCTTATGGCTTTTTCATAATATTTTAGGGCAGTCTGGTAATGTTCGTTTTGTTCTACGGAGGATTTATCCGGAGTCATAGCTTGTATAGACACAGCAGCTTTTAGCGCATTTTTATAAGCCATATGGTAGCTACTACCGCATATGACTAATAGTAAAACACATATTACGGCTATACCTATGTTAAATGCCGGATGAGCTTTATTGAACCTAGTTATTTCCCCATTTTCCTCGCTATCAAAGTATGAAACAGCACTAATCAAGCCAAATAGTATCCAGACAAGCAGGGCTATAGAGGCTAAGGATAAATCAAAGTCCATAGCGGCATGAACTCCTAAGGCTACAGCGGAGGTAAAGGTTCCCCAGATCAGGACTTGTGCTTTGGTGTTTTTCTGTTCTTTTTCGTGCCGGTAAGTCTTAAAAGCTACCATAAAAAGCATTATCCAAATAGCTATAAAAGCTGCTAAGCCGATGGTTCCTGCCTCTACCCATACCTGAATAAAATGGTTATGGGCTTCGGTAGTAAACATTAAATAATCCTGGTACTGATGATATAAAGCATTCCAGCCTCCTGCACCGGTACCATTTATAGGATAATCTTTGACTATGCCAATACCCCAACGGATAAAATCGGCCCGGTAAGTATAACTGCTGTCACTAAAATCAGTGAAGCGGGATAATTCGTTAGTAATATCTTCAGCCTCAAAGCTGCTGCCGCCTAAAAAGAATATGCTACCTATGGCTATAGTAATTAAGGCAATAAGAGAAACTGCAATAACGGCTGTTTTGGATCTCATGCTTTGGTTTAAGCGCAAAAAGCCCTCCCATAGCAACTGCCCGGCTAATACGATTAATAACCCGATAAAGAGGTATGGTAGAGCTGTCTCTTCAGCTCTTATGGCCGGTTGAAATTTTGTATAAGTCGCGCCCGCAGCTGCAAAGGCTATACCCAAGGCATAAAGGGAGCTTATTTTATGTAAACCAGGCATACCGGCTAGAAGCAACAATGCTCCGATGACGAATATGAGCCAAGCTCCTTTAGATAAAGTGCAAAGTATTACTAATATCATCAAAAAGGTAGCCGATAGATATATTACTTTGGTTAATAACCTTTTTTCAGTAATTACTAAGGAAATGGCCAGCAAACTGATTACTGCTAAGTAAGCTGCGGTAGTATTAGGATATTGCAAAGTAGACAGGATTACTTTACCATCAAATGCCGAGGGGTAATTAGAATAGCCGGTAGCAGCCAATATTCCGATTACAGCTACTCCGGTTCCGGCAGCCAGGATTATTTTTAGGATAGTTTCGTAATCGCGATAGTTCTTGACTAGTTGGGTTACCATCCAGTAAATTATGAATAAGTTAAGCACCCGTAAGAATCCGTAAAAGGCTTCTCCGGGGTGTACAGCACCGATCAGGGATAACAGGTAAGCCCCGGCGTAGGCAAATATAGCCCAGTCCAGCGGAGTCTTTAAGAAAGTATAGTCTTTTTTATAGATTTTTTGTACCCAGACAAGGGTAAAGACTATGGCGGTTAGTATATGGTATATGAACATATCTTCTTTGAAAAAGAGGCCCCGGAAAAATGGGGGGTAGAAGATAAGGATTCCTAAGGCTATGAAGGTAGCTATAGGAAGCCAGTTGGGAAACTGGGGTTTTTGTGTATTCTGTTTAACTTGTATATCTTTTTTCTTTTTAGCCATGTTATTACTCCTAGTAATAAGGTAAAACGTTAGACGTTAAACGTTTGATGTCTTAGCCATGGGGACAGTTCCATCGTCTTCCCTACCGGCCTTCGCTCTGCTTCGGGACGCTCGAACCGTCCCCATGACCCTCGGTCTTACTGTCTTACGTTTCACGTTTATCTTTTTACTTTTCTTTTTCTTCCCGCAGGTATTCTGCTAAAAATACGCCGAAGATGGATAGCATTAAGCCTAATACCCCGGCTATAGCTATGTTAAGCATTTTATTGGGTTTTACCGGGTTATCCGGAACATAAGCTTGGGAAAGGACTATTATGTTG
>JAEWZB010000072.1 GCA_023395515.1 Bacillota bacterium | reverse complement strand
AACAATTAGCATAAGATAGCCCCCATTTTTTTATTTTGGGGTAATTCGATCAGTAATATTGTTATATACTGCAAAATTGATACGTCCAATTCAAAAAAAGTTGAGTTTTCGGACAGTCTGGCCTGGGCTTGACTTCCATGCTCCGTCAACGGCTCCTACATATTTATACATTCAACTAATGCATCATAACTTTGGGCAGCGAAATTAAAATTAATAATCTTTTTTCGATATATTTATCCCCTGCGTGAGGAAAACTAGTTAAAAATAGCGGGGGTGTTTTAATTATGCAGAAAAAAATAGCAGCCGTTTTTATCGTAGGGTTTATATTGCTAACCGGGATTATTTATTATAATAACGGGGTTGTAAGTACCGGTTTAGGTAAAGAAAAACCTAAAATAGTAATAACCTTAGGGCAAGACTTAACCGAAAAGCAAAAGCAAGAAGTAATGAAAATGTTGGGCGGTTGGAAAAAAGATAAAGAGGCCCGTTTTATAACGATTTCTAATGCGGAAGAAAGAAAATACCTGGAAGGTAAAGTGGATGACAAGTTAATTGGAACCCGGGCTATCTCTTGCGCTTACTTGGAGCTATTAGACGGAAATTCGGGAGTGGAAGTACAAACGGAAAACATAACTTCTATCACGTCTTTTATGTATGCTAATGCCCTTACTACAGCGGGAGTAGAGGATGCCAGAGTCATTGTGGCGGCTCCTTTCGAAGTATCGGGAACTGCGGCTTTAACCGGTATTATTAAAGCCTTTGAAACAGCTAATGCAGAGAAATTAGATGCTAATGCTAAAGAAACTGCTTATGAAGAATTAACTGAAACTTATAAACTAAGCGATAAATATGGTAAGAAAAATACGGAAAATATGATTTATGATATAAAAAGACAAGTTATAGAAAAAGATGCTACTACCCCGGAGCAGATTAGACCTATCATTATCGAAATCAGCAACCATTATAGCATAGATTTAACCACAGCCGAGATTGATAGAATAATTGTTTTAATGCAGAAATTTGAAAATATTAAACTAGATACCGGAAAAATTGATGAGCAGCTTAGCAATTTAACCCGTAATCTGGCGGAAGTTCAAGGTGCAGCCCATGCCGGTGCAGGATTTTTGGAACAGATTATCAGCTTTTTGGAAAATTTAGTTCTGCAAATAAAAAGCATGTGGAGCTAGTCAATTATGGAAACTTATTAAGGTTAATGCTATAATTACCAAGTATTTAAGGGAGGGACTATTAAGATGAGTAAAGTTAAGGTACGATTTGCGCCAAGCCCCACTGGACCGCTCCATATAGGAGGAGCCCGTTCCGCTTTATTTAATTATTTAGAAGCGCTGAATGCAGGCGGAGAAATGGTTTTACGTATAGAAGATACCGATTTGGAAAGATCACGCCGGGAATACGAGGAGGAGATTATTGCTTCTCTTAAGTGGATGGGTATTGAATGGCAGGAAGGTGTGGATATCGGCGGCGAAAACGGGCCTTACCGCCAAACTGAACGTCTTGATATATATAATAAATATGTAAAAGAGCTTATGGAACTAGACATAGCTTATGAATGTTTTTGCTCAGAAGAAGAATTAGAAGCGGAGCGGCAAGAACTTTTAGATAAAGGTGAAATGGTTAGATATTTAGGCAAATGCCGTCATTTAACCCCGGAAGAAAGACAGGCTAAAAAGGATGCCGGTATTAAACCGACTATAAGGTTTAGAGTACCGGACAATACTATTTTAGTGGTAAATGATTTAGTACGGGGTCAAGTAACTTTTGAGACTAGTAATATGGGAGACTTTATTATAGTCAAATCTGATGGTATTCCTACTTATAACTATGCCGTAGTAATTGATGATGTTTTAATGGGGATTACCCATGTCATAAGGGCGGAAGAACATTTATCCAATACCCCCCGGCAGCTTTTAATATATGAGGCGCTTAATTTCAAAAGACCGGAATTTGCTCATATTTCACTTATTTTAGGTACTGACCGGCAAAAAATGAGTAAAAGGCATGGAGCTACTTCTATAATCCAATACCGGGAAATGGGCTATTTGCCCGAAGCTTTATTCAACTTTTTAGCTTTAATGGGCTGGTCTCCCGAAGGAGAAGAGCAAATTTTATCTCCGGGTGAGATAATTACTAAATTCTCTTTAAAAAGAGTCTCTAAGAGTCCGGCTGTTTTTGATATGGATAAGCTTAATTGGATTAACCAGCAATACATTAAAAAGCTTTCTACCGAAGAATTAACGGTCAAACTGATTCCTTATATGGAAGAATCGGAGTTTGCGGCTAAGCTTAAAGAATTAGATGAGGCTAAATTAAATTTAGTAGTTGAAGCTACCCGGGATTACTTAGTTTGTCTGCGGGATATTAATGAACATAGCGCGGTTCTTTTTGCCGATATTAAATATGAAGCAGAAGCTTTGGAAGTATTAAGGCAGCCGGAAACAGCCGGGGTTCTGAAAGCGTTTATAGACAACTGTCCTGATTTTCAGGAACCCGAAGCAGCTAAGGCTTATCTTAAACAGATAGTGAAAGAGTATAAACTTAAACCAAAACAAGTATTTATGCCGGTTAGATGTGCTATCAGCGGACAAGTGCACGGCCCTGACCTGCCCATGCTGCTGACTATTTGGGGCAAAGATGAGGTAATAAAAAGAGTACAGCATTCGTTAGCATTGGCAGCCGGGGAGTAAGGTGTGAGGAGTTAGGAGTTAGGAGTTAGGGGGAAACGTGGGCTTGGCCCACCCCTTACGCCTCACACCTCACCCCTAACCCCTAACCATTTATCCCCAGGTTGACATTAGGTGAGCTCCTGCATATAATCTTAGTAATACAATATATAAATGCTTTGAATGGGATTAGTAGAATGACGATCGCTACCAGAGAGGTGAGGTCACCGGCTGTAAGCCTTACCATAGTAAGAAGTCACTTCGAAATGCACCCGGGAGCAGGCATATTGAAATTAGTAGGTATGTCCGGTGTTAGCCGTTAGGTAATTAAGCGAGGTTTTTAACCTAATTAGAGTGGAACCGCGGAAGTGTAGCCTTTCGTCTCTTAAGGAGATGAAAGGCTTTTTTAATTATACCTGGATTACATTGTAAAAAGGTATTGTGCGTTAGTTGAATGTATAAATATTCCGTCACTAGCCTCCGCATGGGGATACACCAACTGCTTGTTTCAAGAAAAAAGGGGGACCGGTCCAATTCACATCCGTGTTCAGTGGGCCGCTCGCCCCGTCCGTAGGGCTCGCCCCCTTTTTTCTCTCACCTTCGCAGGGTGTATCCTCCATGCTACGTCAATGTTCCTACATATTTATACATTCAACATGATTGAGTGAGATTTTTTAAGTGGAATCTACCTTAAACTAAGGAGGGGGAAATATGTTTAAAACTTTAAAAAGAGAAATTGAAGTAATCTTTGACCGGGACCCGGCTGCCCGCAGTGTAGTAGAGATTATATTGTGTTATCCTGGTTTTCATGCTGTAGTTAATCATCGTATAGCGCACTTTTTCTATAAGCATAAGTGGTTTTTACTAGCTAGATTGATTTCGCATATCAGCCGTTTTTTTACGGGTATAGAAATCCATCCCGGAGCAACTATTGGTAAAGGATTTTTTATTGACCATGGAAGTGGTATAGTTATTGGTGAAACTGCTGAAATTGGTGATAATGTTACTTTATACCAAGGGGTAACTTTAGGGGGAACCGGTAAAGAAAAAGGTAAACGCCACCCGACTATCGGGGATAATGTAACGATAAGTGCGGGAGCTAAAGTGTTAGGCTCTTTTACGGTAGGTGATAATGTTAAAATTGGAGCCGGTTCCGTAGTATTAAAAAGTGTCCCGCCCCATTGTACAGTAGTAGGAGTTCCGGGGCGTATAGTTATTCAAGATGGAGCCAAGGTAGAAAACAGCAAAATCGAAGTAGATTTAGAACATCACATGCTGCCTGACCCTATAGCCGATACTTTAGCGGCTATGCAGGCTAAAATTACCGAATTAGAAAATAGATTGGAAAAGTATGAAAGCGAGGCTAAGCTTAATGAAAATATACAACACTCAAAGTCGGCAAAAAGAAACTCTGGTGACGTTAGAACCGCATAAAGTAAATATGTATGTGTGTGGGCCGACTACGTATAATTATATTCATTTAGGTAATGCCCGCCCTTTAGTAGTATTTGATACGGTCAGACGTTATTTAAAATACCGGGGTTATGAAGTTAACTATATTCAAAACTTTACTGATGTGGATGATAAGATAATTAAAAGAGCTCAGGAAGAAAATGAAGACCCTTTAGCTCTATCATCCCGTTATATTGAGGAATATTTTATTGATGCCGATGCTTTGGGTATAGCCAGAGCCGACAAACACCCGCTGGTAAGCGGGCATATTCCAGAAATTATAGAGGCTATAGTTAAGCTGATGGCTAAAGGTTATGCTTATGAAGTAGAGGGAGATGTTTACTTCAGAGTTAAAAGTTTTAAGGATTATGGCAAATTATCAGGCCGCAGCCTGGAAGATATGCTGGCTGGAGCTAGAGTCGAGATTGACGAACGTAAAGAGGAACCGGTAGATTTTGCTTTATGGAAATCGGCTAAACCGGGGGAACCGGCTTGGGAAAGCCCCTGGGGAAAAGGCAGACCCGGCTGGCATATTGAATGTTCAGTTATGTCAACGAAATATTTAGGAGATACTTTAGATATTCATGGCGGGGGTAATGACCTTATTTTCCCCCACCACGAAAATGAGGTTGCTCAAGCGGAGGCCTTAACCGGGCAACCTTTTGCCAGGTATTGGATGCATAATGGCTTTATTACCGTCAATAATGAAAAAATGTCTAAATCACTAGGCAACTTCTTTATTTTACGCGATATCTTAGATAAGTATCCGGCTGATATAGTACGGTTTTATTTAATAGCTACTCATTATCGCAGTCCCCTGGATTTTGATGACACTAAACTGGAAGAAGCCCGCAAAGCTTTAGGCCGCCTGAAAACTACCCTATTATTAGCTGAAGAAGTGGTGGGAAATGAAGAGTTTAATATAAATAATAGCCAGTTAGATAATAAGCTGACTGATTTAATTGAAGAATATCGCCAAGAGTTTATACAAGCTATGGATGATGATTTTAACACTGCCAAAGCCATAGGTTATCTTTTTGAAATATCTCATGTATTAAATTCCTATATAGCTAATGTGGAGCGCAGCGACCCGCAAGGCCGGGCTACGGTAAAATATGGGGAGCAAGTTCTAAAAGAGCTGGGTGGTATTTTAGGTATCTTTATGACCGAAGATAAATCTAATGACAAAGTTGAGGCAATTTTAGATGTATACTTAAGCTTGCGCCAAAACTTGCGTAAACAGAAAGACTTTGCTAAGGCTGATGAAATAAGAGATTTTCTTAATGAACAGAACCTGGTTATCGAAGATACTTCCCAGGGCAGCCGGATAAAATATGAAGAAGAGCCGGAACTGGAAGCTTTAATTACTTGGTTAATTAACTTAAGAGCTAAGTTTAAAGAACTGAAGGATTTTAATAACGCAGATTATATAAGAAATGGTTTGCAGGAAAAAGGTGTAATTTTGGAAGACACTAAGGAAGGGGTAAGATGGAAGTTTGCTTAAGCATGAAACTATAGATGAAAACATACTCCGGGAATATTCGGCTGTAGTTCTTGCTTATATAGGTGATGCGGTGTTTGAACTGGCCGTACGTAGCCATATTGTGGCAACCGGCAACCGTAAGATTAAAGATATACACCATGACACTGTAGAAATGGTAAAGGCTGCCAGCCAAGCCCGGGTAATCAGGCAAATTTATGCGGGGTTGAGCGAGAATGAACAAGATATTGTAATGCGGGGCAGAAACGCTAAAAGTACCCCTCCTAAACATGCTAATCCCCAAGATTATCAGATGAGTACGGGGTTTGAAGCCTTATTAGGCTATCATTACCTTAAAGGTGATGAAGAACGCTTACAAGAATTGGTAGATAAAGTTTTAAATAATGAAAATTAGGCAAACTATGGGGGAGGTAAAACATGATTATTATACCACCTAAGGTACTAGTACCGGAAATCGAACTAAGTGCAGGTAAACTAAATAACCTGGAACGTTATGCCCGGATTTGTTATAAATCAGAAGATAAAATGGCTCTTAATTACAATGAACGTTTTTTAAGTTCAATTATATCTAAGGGACATGAATCAGTAATCGAACATGAGAAAGCCACGGTAATGTTTATCGTAGACCGGGGTATTACCCACGAAATAGTGCGCCACCGGATTGGAAGTTATAGTCAAGAATCTACCCGTTATTGTAATTATAGCCAGGATAAATTTGGGCGGGAAATAACTGTAATTGAACCTTTTTATTTAAAAGGTCATGCAGCTTATGATGAATGGTTTAAGGGTTGTGAAGCTACCGAAAAAAGCTATTTTGCAATGCTGCAAATGGGTTGTTCCCCCCAAGAAGCCCGGGCTATTTTGCCTACTTGCTTAAAAACAGAGATAGCTGTTACTTATAATATGAGAGAGTGGCGGCACTTTTTCGAGCTTAGATGTTCTGCGGCTGCTCATCCCCAGATGCGGGAAGTTGCTATTCCTTTGCTGTTACTTTTTAAGGAGCGCCTGCCCATATTATTTGGTAATGTACCATATGATACTGCGTTCCCCGCCGAGCACTATGCTGAAGTGATTTTAACTGATGAACTTTTTAATCCCCTGGGGTAAGTAGGTGAGGGGTGAAGAGTGAGGCGTAAGGTGTAGGGGTCGCTAATCCCTAATAATCCCTAACCAACAAAGGAGGAAGTAATGAAGGATAAATTGGCCGGAGTAAACAGCATTATGGAAGCCTTAAGAGCGGGGCGTAAAATCCATAAGATTTATATACAAGAAGGCCGAGAAGGCAAGAGAATTGAGGAATTAACTAATTTAGCGGCCAGCCGGGGCATTTACATGCAATATGTGGAAAAACAACGCTTAGACAAAATGTATACTCAGACTAACCATCAGGGTATAGTAGCTCAAGTTGAATCATATCAGTATAGTGATATTGAAGAAGTTCTGGAACTGGCAGCTATGCAAGGTGAAGCCCCTTTTATCTTAATTTTGGATGGAATTGAAGATCCGCAAAATCTGGGCTCGATTATTCGGACTGCGGAATGTGCGGGGGTACATGGATTAGTAATACCGCGCCATAACTCGGTAGAAGTAACCGATACAGTAGCCCGGGCCTCGGCTGGTGCGGTTGAATATATGAAGATAGTGCAAGAGACTAATGTTGTTAACACGATAAACTATCTTAAAAAACAAGGTTTATGGGTAATTGGAGCAGATATGACGGGGGACAGGAATTATTATACTGCCTCTATGCCTAGTCCTACGGTACTGGTAATAGGTGGAGAAGGTAGGGGTATGAGAAGACTAGTTAAAGAAAATTGTGATATAATAGTTAAAATACCCATGGTGGGCAGAATCGAATCACTTAATGCATCAGTAGCTGCAGCCTTGTTGATTTATGAAGTAGTGCGCCAAAGGGATATAACCAAAGTATAATAAAGGAAAAAGTTGCCGTTATGCTTAATAAATGTCCGCTATCTCCGGCCTACTAATCTTGACGAGTATTGGGGCAGTGGCTATAATGTTTATAATGAAGATTTATGCCCTTAAACCTTAAGGAATAATTAAGATGGAGGCGATTGAATGCCAAATTCTATCGCTGCTAAACAAATCCTTACATATGTTGAGCTGACCGATGAAGATATTGTAACTCTGGCTCAGCAAGGTGACCAGTTTGCGGTTGAATACTTAGTAGATAAATACAAGAATTTTGTACGGGCCAAGGCGAGATCCTATTTTCTGATAGGGGCCGATAAGGAAGATATTATACAAGAAGGAATGATTGGGCTTTTTAAGGCTATCCGTGATTATAAAATGGACAAGCTTACATCGTTTAGAGCCTTTGCTGAACTATGTATAACTAGACAGATAATCACGGCTATTAAAACCGCTACTCGCCAAAAGCACATTCCGCTTAATTCTTATGTCTCCCTGAACAAACCTATTTATGATGAAGAGTCTGACCGTACGCTTATGGATATACTCTCTACTAATAAAATTACTAATCCAGAGGATATTATAATAAGCAGAGAAGAATTTATTTTCATTGAAAAAAAGATGGGTGAAATCCTAAGTTCTTTGGAATGGAAAGTTCTAATGGCCTATTTAGAAGGCAAGTCTTATCAGGAAATAGCCGTAGAATTAAAAAGACATGTTAAATCAATTGATAATGCCCTGCAAAGGGTTAAACGTAAATTAGAAAAATACTTGGAAGATAGAAATGAATTCTAAAACAAAAATTACCTAGTAATTTTTGTTGACTTTGTCACCGGGAGCGTTTACAATATTACTTGCTGAGCCGAGCTAGCTCAATGGCAGAGCAGCTGATTTGTAATCAGCAGGTTGCGGGTTCAAGTCCTGTGCTCGGCTCCAGTTTAAAGTTAATAAGTTTATACGGAGGGATACCCAAGCGGCCAAAGGGGGCAGACTGTAAATCTGTTGTCGACGACTTCGAAGGTTCGAATCCTTCTCCCTCCACCATTAATTATACTGCCCATAGGGCAATATAATCAGTAGTCCTGTAAGGACACCATCTTACATCGCGGGATGGAGCAGTTGGTAGCTCGTCGGGCTCATAACCCGAAGGTTGCAGGTTCAAGTCCTGCTCCCGCAACCAGATAATTTTTCGCCGTTAGGCGATTGAAATAAGTAGTCCCCGAAGGGGGCAACCATAATGGCTCGATAGAGCCATAGTAAACCTTACTAGTAAAACAAACCCAGGCCGATTCTCAAAACATCTGAAAAGAAATCGACTAAGACACCTGAACTAAGCACCCCGCAGGGGGCAACCATAATGGCCCGTAGGGCCATAGTAAACTAGAAATAACCAAACCCTAGGATGCAATCAAAATAAAAAAGTATTGCCCATATAGCTCAGTCGGCAGAGCGCATCCTTGGTAAGGATGAGGTCATCGGTTCAAGTCCGATTATGGGCTCCATTGAGGCGGTGTAGCTCAGCTGGCCAGAGCATACGGTTCATACCCGTAGGGTCGGGGGTTCAAATCCCTCCGCCGCTACCATAAGCAGATTTAAGAAGTGGAAATTTCCACTTCTTTTATTTTATTGATAAGTATGATAATTTTATTGGTGGTAGTATAATGAAAACTAGATTGCCACCTGCAGGATAAGTTTTTTTACTATGTATTTTGGGTAAAATATAAATTAATGACATTTAAAGTTCAATTTCTAATTGAAAGGGGAAAGGTGAAAGACTAATGGCAAAGTCTAAATTTGAAAGAACGAAACCACATTTAAACATTGGAACCATAGGACACGTAGACCATGGTAAGACTACCTTAACCGCAGCGATAACTTCAATACTGTC
>JAEWZB010000067.1 GCA_023395515.1 Bacillota bacterium | reverse complement strand
AACAATTAGCATAAGATAGCCCCCATTTTTTTATTTTGGGGTAATTCGATCAGTAATATTGTTATATACTGCAAAATTGATACGTCCAATTCAAAAAAAGTTGAGTTTTCGGACAGTCTGGCCTGGGGTTTAACGCAGACTTACACTGATTATTTATGACTTTCGCTGTTTTTACACAGCCACTAGGGACAGTCCCCAGTGGCCCAGTAGTAATAAAGTTTAAAGCGCAATAATTGGGAAGATAAGCATACCTTTTGCTAAAATGAAGGGAAAGGCGAAAAGAAGCCCCATAAGCTTACAAGTTTACTTAAAATACTGTTCGCTTAGCTGAATAGAAAAAGCCAGATGAAGTACCTAAAGCTGGCGAGTTTATTTAAAAATAGTGCAGGCATGAAAAACCTGTGCCGACCAAAACCTTAAGACCGGCCCGGAATGGAAGGAAAAGAGTATGCTTAGTTTCCCTCCACCGGACTAAGCGAGGCGTGAGGGGTTAGGAGTGAGGAGCAATGAAATTATTATTTTTAACTGATACCCATATTAGGGGGAACACCCCGGAAAATAGGCGGGATAATTTAAGTGTAACCCTTAAGAATAAGGTTAATGAAGTAATAGAAATCGCAGATAAATATGAAGTGGATTACATATTACATGGGGGAGATTTTTTTGATGTAGCCAGTCCTTCACTGGCGGTTACCGGAGAATTCCTGGAGCTTTTCAGAAAGTTTAGAGTCCCCATTTACGCTATCAGCGGTAACCACGATTTATTTGGGGCTAACTTACAAACCTTGCCCCGAACTTTGTTAGGCTTTATAGCCCGGTTAGGATTTATTAATCTTTTAATGCCGGGAGAAAAAATCTATCTTAAAAAACATGAAGTCTGCCTCCAGCTTACCGGCCAGCCTTATCACTATGATATTGATGTCAGACCTAGGGAGTTGGATTATCATATGACCAAAGAAGCGGCCGATATTGCTATTCATATGGTCCATGGCATGTTAGCCCATCAGGAGGAATTTCCCGGCCATCATACTCTGGTTAATGACATCCTGGAAACCGGGGCTGATATAACTCTAAGCGGACATAACCACTTAGGATTTGGCAACCTGGAGATAAATGGGAAGCATTTTATAAACCCGGGTGCTTTAGTAAGGTTATCTAATCACCGGCGGGAAATAGAAAGAAAAGTGGGAGTAACTTTAATTAATTTAGAAGGTAAAAAGATAGAATGTAAAACTATACCTATTACTTCAGCTCCTTTAGGGGAAGAAGTTTTAGACCGCAGTAAAGTAGAAGCTAAAGCCTCCTTAAACCTTAAGCTGGAAAGGTTTACTCAGGAAATAAAACAGGCGGCCGATATGGAAAAAATGAATGTAAAAAATATTATTAATGAGGTTATTAATAACCTGCAAGACTCGGAAGAGGTTCGGGAAGAAGCCTTAAGAAGAATAGCTTTAGTAGAAGAGAGTATGGTGTTTAAGGGAGGGACTTATAATTGAAATATATTAAATCTCTGCACCTCATAAACTTCCAATCCCACCAAAACACTTGGCTGGAATTAGACCCGGGCCTCAACATATTTGTAGGCGAATCCGACCAAGGTAAAACGGCTATAATCAGAGCCCTTAGATGGCTTTTTTACAACGAACCGCGGGGAACCGGCTTTATTAGAGTAGGAGAAACCCGGTGCGAAGTAACGGCTATATTAAGTGATGAGACTAAGGTAACCAGATTAAGAGATGAAACTAAAAGACAAAACCGTTATGTAATAAATTATCCCGATGGCCGGGAAATGATTTTAGAAAAGTTTAAAAATGAAGTTCCTTTAGAAGTACAGCAAGAATTAGGGGTATACCCTTTATGGATTGATACCGACCAGAAGCTGGAATTAAATATTGCTCGGCAGTTGGATAGTCCCTTTTTAATCGCAGAATCACCGGCTAATAGAGCTAAAATAATCGGACGGATAGCTAATTTACATATTATTGATGCGGCTCAAAGGGAGCTATTAAAAGATATTCGTAATCAGAGCCGGCAAAAGGCTGATTTGGAAGTAGATATCGAAAAGCTAGAGGCAGAAAAAGAGGAATATGAAGATCTTCCCGCCCAAGAACAACAATTACACCAAGTCAAAAAATACTTGGATAATATTCAATCTTTAAAAACGCTTAGTTCGCAATTAGCCGAGCTAAGCCAGCAAAAAGCTGAACTGCACAGAAATATTTTAAAAAATAATGAGGAATTAGCCAAATTACAAAACATTGAGGAGATTACCCAACTCTATGAGCAATATGTTAAAACAGCTGCTCATCATAGGGAATTAATTAAACTGCAAGACACTTTACGATCAGTAAAAACTGAATTAGATAAACATAATTATACTATAAACAATTTGCGGGAGTTAGAAACCGCCGCTAATATTGCCCAGCAATTAATCGAATTGAGTGCTGTTAGCAGCGAGCTGGGGCAAATAAAAAGCCAACTTAATCAAGGTCAAACAAAGTTACACCAGATTAATAATTATTTAAAAGCTACTAACCAGTTAGCTGATGCGGATCAAATTATTACTAAATTATATGATTTAAGACATCAGGGCTTTGAATTACAACAGTTAAAACGGGTTAGCCGGCAATTAAAAGCTGATATAACTAGTAAAGAAGCTGACCTGGTTATTATTAATGAGAAGCTGGAAAAATTACGCGACTTGGATAAAGCCCAAACTATCTTAGCTAATCAGCTTAATAATGTGAATGATTGCCATAAGCTCTCCGAACTAAATTTGCAGTATAAAATAATCCAAAACCAAGTGCAAGAAAAGTTTATGGAGATAGCTAAACGGGATAGTAATTATAGAAAAATACAACAAGAGTTTATTGCCATATTAAGTAAAGCCGGTACATGTCCTACCTGTGGTTCCAGGATAACCCCCATGGTAATTGAGGAGATTGCTGATAATACCGCAATATGATAGAGGGAGAGGAAAGCCATGAAAAAAGAGATTACATATGAAGAAAAAATTAAGTTAATGGATGAGGCTTTAAAAAAAGCCCGGGATGATAGAAATAAAGCTTTAGCCAGTAAAGAGTATCTGGAGAAGGAATTAGCCGCACTTAATCAAAGAGCGCGGGAATTAGGGGTTAACCCGGAAGAACTGGATACTAAGATTATTGAAATAAAGCAACAGATGGATAATATGATGGAAGAACTAAAACAGCTTATCCCTGAGGAATACTTAAAAGGCGTGGATTTATAATGGACATGAATCTGGAACAATTACAAAGAGCTTATACGAGATTTAATGAAGAAACCTGGCTGAGGAAAGGTCAATTAGATAATATAAACAAATCTTTAGAAGATAAGCAAAAGCGTAAAGACGAAATTGATCAAGAAATATATCTATATAGACAGGTAAACCGCATCTATCAACTGGCGGCTGATTATGCCCGCACCAAATCGAAAAAGACTATGGAAAGCTTGGTAACTAATGCTTTAGGGGTTATTTTTCCTGGTGATTTGGAATTTAATATTGATACGGAAGAAAAAGGGGAAAAAACCGAGGCTTATTTTACCGTATCATCTACTTATGGCGGAGAACTTATGGTCAAAACTGAACCCCAGGAATCCAGAGGGGGAGGGGTGGTAGATATTATCTCTTTAGCCCTGCGGGTAGCTTTATTAGAGACTTCCCGTCCCGTATTAAATGGACCCTTAATTCTTGATGAACCGGCTAAACATGTTTCCGGGGAATATTCCCAAAATGTGGCCGAGTTTTTAAACCTGGTAGTAAATACTTTTGCCCGTCAAATCATTATGGTAACCCATAATAGTTACCTGGCTGATTCCGGACATAAGGCTTTCGAAGTCAAAATAGAAAATGGTATAACTCAAGTAATACCTAGGCAATCCAGCCTTTATTAAGCTAATTAAGATAGCTTAAATTTATCGAGTTTTGGTTATAATGTGCTAGAATTGATATAGTTTATTGATAACTAGGGAGGCCAAGTCGAATGAATTATGTTCTTGGTATTGATGCAGGCGGAACCTTTATTGATTACTTTCTAGTTGATGAACAAGGTACTTACTTGGGCTATAAGACTTTAGCCAGCCCCTCTAGTTCAGATTATGGAATAATTACCGGACTGCAAGAACTAGCTCAAAACCTAGATATGGAGCTAAAAACCTTTATTAAGAAAATTAATTTTATTATTCATGGAACTACGGTTACTACTAATACCCTACTAACCCGCACCGGTGCCAAAACCGCACTTCTCACTACCGAAGGTTTAATAGATTTATTAGAAATGAGACAAGGCTCTAGGGAAGATGTATATAATAACCGGGTAAACCCTCCTCTGCCTCTAATCGACAGGTGGCTGAGAATTCCTATCCGGGAAAGGCTGGATTATCAAGGCCAGGTAATAACTGATTTAGATGAAGAAACTACCAGGCAAAGTCTCTTATCACTGCGCAACCGGGATATAGAGTCTATAGCAATAGTTTTGGCTCATAGCTATATTAACCCTGCCCATGAATACAAACTCTTAGAAATGGTGCGTAAAACCTGGCCTGATGTCCATCTGAGCTTAAGCTGTTTAGTTCTGCCTAAACCTCATATGTATAAACGTTTAAGTACCACCGTATTAGATGCTTATGTGGCTCCCATATTAAGGGATTATCTGACCGGACTTTCTAATCAGTTAGATGTTCTGGGATTTGAGGGGCAATTATTAATTATGCAATCTAACGGGGGAACCTTAAATGTTGAAGAAAGCTTGCAGCTTCCGGTAATGAGCATCTTATCCGGACCGGCGGCCGGACCTAATATAGTAAATATTTGGCCGGAAGCTTTAGCCGCTAAGGATTATATTATTATGGATATGGGCGGTACTAGCTTTGATGTATCGGTGATAAAAAACGGTTCTCCCGCCATGAAGGAAAGTACCTTAATGAATGGGCATCTCATCGGTATACCTATAATTGATATACATACAATTGGGGCCGGCGGCGGAAGTATAGCCTGGGTAGATAATGGCAGCCTGTTACATGTGGGACCTGATAGCGCCGGGGCTAATCCCGGTCCGGCTTGTTATAACCAGGGGGGAGCAAAACCTACCATAACTGATGCTAATGTATTATTAGGTTTAATAAATCCCGATAACTTCTTAGGAGGACGCCTTAAGCTCAGTTATAAAAAAGCCTGGGAAGTAATAAAAAATGATGTGGCCTTACCCCTAAATATAGAGGTTTTATCGGCAGCCATGGGTATCTATAAACTGGTGAATACGGAGATGGTCGCAGGCATTAAAGAAGTAACTTTAGAAAAAGGTTTTGATCCCCGTAAAATGACTTTAGTGGTAGGAGGGGGAGCCGGACCTTTACACGCTGCCTATTTAGCTGACCAATTAGGAATTGCTAACTTGATTATTCCCCGGGAATCTTCGGTAATGTGTGCGGCCGGTATGCTTTGTTCAGGATACCGGCGGGATTATTACCAGCATTTTTTCCGAGATATAAATGGCATTGAACCAAAAGAGTTGCAGGAAATTTATGATGGGCTCTGGCAAGAGGCACTGCAGCAAGCCGGGGTACGGAAAGGAATCTTTATTGAAAAAACTCAAATTTATATGCGTTATCATGGTCAGCACCATGAGTTAATAATAGAAATAGATAAAAACGAAAATCTAAGTGAAAACTCTTTGCGCAGTTTGTTTCATAAAGAACACCTGAAGATGTACGGCTATGATTTAGAAGAACTGCAAACCGGCATAGAAATAGTCGGCTTGGCTATTGTGGTCAAAGGAGAAAATTGGGCCTATCCTTTAACTCAAAAGGAAGAACCTCTTGGCCATCGTTTAGTCCTTAAAGGCAGCCGTTTAGCTTATTTTGCAGAAGTAGGAGATTTCATAGAAGTTCCGGTTTATGATGGTGACAACATGTTATCCGGCTATAAACTTATGGGCCCGGCTTTAATAGAACAACGCCACTCCACTATTGTAGTTCCCTCCAATTTCAGTCTAGTTTGTGAAACTGATAACTTTATTGTGCAAAAATATAGTTGATGAAAAGCGAGGCAAAATTCATGGTAGATCCCATTTCAGCATCATTAATGCAAAAGAAATTAAAATCTATTACCCGGCAAATGGCTATGTCCATGGTAAGAAGCTGCCGCTCTCTTAACTTGACTGAGGCCCGGGATTTTTGTACCGGCATTTATGGGGTTAATGGTGAAATATGGGAACAAAGCGAGTTTATACCTTTAATGGCCTATACGATTCCTTATTCTATAAAAGCCATTGCGGATTATTTTGCAGATGATTTGCAGCCGGGGGATGTGATTATTCATAATGACCCATTTACCGGAGGTAATCAAACTTCTGATGTGAAAATTGTCCAACCGGTTTTTTGGCAGGAACGTCTGATTTGTTTTGTAGCAGTTAATGCTCATCAAGCTGATGTAGGGGGAGCAGTGGCCGGCGGCTATAATCCTAATGCCCGGGAAATTTGGCAGGAAGCCTTAAGAATTACCCCGGTAAAAATAATCAAAAAAGGACAACTGGTACGTGATGTATGGGATTTTATTTTTGCCAATATCAGATTACCTATAGTTAAAGAAGATATTAAGCCTATGATTGGAGCATGTAATATTGCTAATATTGAAATAATTAATATAATCTCAGAATTTGGAGAAAGCGGCTTTTTTACTAACCTGGATTATTTATTTGATGCAGCGGAGATATCAATGAAAAAGCAACTGGCAGTTATTGCTGATGGTATATATGAAGCCAGTCATTTAGTGTATGGTGACGGTATTGACCCTCATCAAGTTTTGGAAATCAAACTGAAATTAAGCAAAGACCAGAATAAGCTTACTTTCGATTATGAAGGAACCTCACCCCAAGCACCCGGATATATTAATGCTCCTTTAGCTGTTACCATCTCCGGCTCTTTATTAGTATTGTTAATGAGCCTGGAAGAGGTTTTTCCCAAAAACCAGGGCATGATGAGATTATTAGAATTTAATGTTCCGGAAGGAACTCTCTTAAATCCCAATTTCCCAGCAGCCACGAGTTTTGGCAATCACTTAACTGACCAAATAGGAGCGGTAGTTATTAAGGCCCTTTATCAAGCTATACCCGCAAAAGTTACGGCTGGTTGGAATCCTATGTTATGTATTATGCTAACTGGATATGATAGTAAACGGAAAAAACACTTTGCCGATATGCTGATAAATGCTTGCAAAGGCGGGGCTGGTGCTAGCTGGGGTTATGACGGATGGCCCCATTTAGGACTTATCGGCGGCGGAGGCGGTATAACTGCCCAAGATCCAGAGATATTTGAGCTGGAAAGCCCGGTTATTTTTCATACTTTTCAATTTGCCCCAGATTCAGGCGGAGTTGGTGAATTTAGAGGAGGACTAGGAGTTGAAACCGTAGTAGAATTAACTGAAGCTAATCTTAGTATTAATGTTTTTGGGGATGGAACTAATGAAGATAGTGCCGCATTTGGGTTAAACGACGGAGGTAAGGGGCAGAAAAATTATCTTAAAATATCTTTGCCGAATAATAAAGATATTTTCCCTGCCAATAAAAGCTTGGTAGAACCTCTGCCTAAAGGCACTGTTTTGCACCAAATTGCCGGGGGCGGGGGAGGCTATGGTCCAGCCCTTAATCGGGATAAACAATTAGTGGAATATGATGTGAAAGCCGGATATATTACGGGCCAAGTTGCTGAAGAGTCGTATGGTTTTAAGCCTAGTAAATGAGGGAGGGGTTTTAAGTGACCAAACCTACCGAAATACTCTCTGTTAGTGACCAAATTGTAGAAGATATTCTTAATTCCATTTTACAGGGGGAGATTAAGTTAGGGCAAAAACTGCCTACGGAAACTGAATTAGCTGATGAATATGGAGTTAGCCGTCCTACTATACGCAATGCCCTAACTACTTTAGAAAAGGAGCATATATTACGTTCTAAAAAAGGTTGTCAGGGAGGCTGGTATGTAATTGATAGTAATACCAGCAGTGTAGCCAAGTATCTGGGCCGGTATATGACCCTCCTGCTTAACAGTAATCAAATAACTAGTAAAGACCTTCTGGAGATACGTTCTATGATCGAAGTTAAAAGCTGCGGTTTAGCGGCATTAAGACGAACTCCTGAAGATTTACAGGCTATTGCCGCAGCTATTCCGGTAAATTACCAAAATCTAAGTGATTATGAATATCATAGTCAGGATATAAAATTTCATCGGCGGGTGGCAGAAGCTACCCATAATCCTCTTATTATCCTTACTTTAAATGCTACGAGTATGGCCCAAGAGCTTTATGCTATGACTAATCCGGCTCCTGAAAAAAGACGGCAAGAGTTAAATAAAAGTTTATTAGATATTTATCAGGCTATAGTTAAGCAAGAAGTTAGAGAAGCCGAGGAAGCCATGCAAATACATTTACAGTTTTTTAAACAAATGAGCGGTAATGTAAGTTTTAAAAAGTAGAAGAATAAATACAAAAAGCCCAGGGATTAATTGTTGATCCCTGGGCTTTTTGTATTTATGCCCGGAGATTAAATGTCAACTTGGTTGACAATTTACCGCAAACAATCTTACCCATCGCAGGTTATTGAGCAGCTATAAACGAAATCCATGACTAAACTATAGAATTCTATCAGTTTTAAAAGGAAGGGAGGTGTAATTAAATGCCCTTCAGGTGGCTTGGTTTTATCAGCAAACCAGAGGAAAGTTTAGAAGAAAGGTTTTATTTGCATAAGCATCTTTGCCTTAATGTCCGCACTAACAAACTAATTTGCCAAAGATGTGAACAAGTTTGTCCCGTTAAAAGCATTAAATTGGAGAAAGATAACATCCTAATTGATGATTGTAAGAAATGCGGTCTTTGTGCCGTAGCTTGCCCTTCCGGAGTTTTTGATGAGTTATGGAATGCATTTTACCAGGTGATAAATGTGGTGAAAGATTCCCGGCCCGATATATGGGTTACTTGTCATAATACCAGGGCAGTTAAAAGCGGATTGCAGCTTAATTGCTTAGGAGAGCTTACCTCGGAATTAGTTTTTTACATGCTGCAAAAAGGCATAGGCCGGGTACAGGTTTTGTATGAGCCTGATACCTGTCGGGAATGTATGTATAATTCGGGACAAAAAGTGTGGGAAGAGAACTTGCAGCAATTATCCAGAATCTATCCGGCGGAAACCCAGCTTTTTAATTTATATGAAGATGCCGCCATGATAAAAGAAAGCCAAGATTCAGAGGTCGATTTTAGCCGCAGGAGTCTCTTGAGAAACTGGGCCGCTAATACCCAGCAATTAATAGGAGAACTTATTCCAGGTCCTTCAGCAAATTATAGCCCTCATCCTTGGGAACAGAATCTGTCTCTACGCAGAAAGTTATTTGTATATATGTTAAATAACCTGGATAGAGAAAAGACTGCGGAAATCCAACTAGGTCACCTAAGACATCCCGAAATAAATAAGGATTGCAGCTTTTGCGGTAGCTGTGCCAAACTTTGTCCCTCAGGGGCTATGAAGTTAGAGGAAGCCATTAATAAAGAGATTACCCTGTTAGTCAATGCAGATGAGTGTAATATGTGCGGGTTATGTGCAGCTATTTGTCCCGCTGACGCTATTACCGCAGATCAAAAACTGAATAATGCCCAGTTATCCCGCCAAGTTATTTTAGTTAAGGGTACTAGTTATCATTGTAGGAAATGTAGTCTTGAATATTATGACCATTTAGGCCTAGAAGAACTTATATGTCCTGATTGCAAAAACAGCCATTTTAACTATGAAATGCTATGGCCTGAATACTAGACAAAAATATGGGAGGTGTTGTAAGTGAAATTTAATAAACTCAAGATGAACAGAAGAACCTTCGTCAAGGCTTCAGCCGCTACCGCAGCACTGACTTATGGAAGTACAAGATTTAGCCAAGTTTTTGAGCCGGTTATTGCTAAAGCCAGTGCCGGAGACGGCGAAGTTAAATTAGTTCGAACTGTTTGTGCTCCTAACTGTGTAAATAGCTGCGGACATTTAGTCCATGTTAAAGACGACAAAATCATAAAAGTAGAACCGGCCAGCTTTCCCGACCCTAGTTATAACCGGATATGTCTAAAGGGCATTTCTAATGCTATGCAAAGAACCTACTCCCCGGACCGGGTCAAGTTTCCTATGATGCGGGTAGGTGAAAGAGGGGAAGGTAAATGGAAACAAATTTCCTGGGATGAAGCTTACGATTATATAGCTGAAAAGATTAAAAGCATCCAAGGAAAATATGGTGACGGTGCTATGGCCTGGATGAGCATGACGGGGGATTATGGTGTATTTGGACAATTAATATCCCAACGTATTGCTAATGTAATGAAGGGAACTCAATTAACTAATTTAGGAATTATGGGAGATTTAGCTTCGAATATAGGTTTTACTCCTGCTACCGGCATGTTGCAAGATGCCCATCCCTGGAAAGATCTAAAAAATTGTAAATTAAATTTATTTTTTGGCTGTAATTATGCCGAAACTTCGCTGAATGACATTCGCTTTGTATGGGATGCCGTAGAAAACGGCATGAAGTTAGTAGTAATAGACCCCCGATTTTCCAATACCGCTTCTAAAGCTGACCAATGGGTTCCCTTGCGTCCTGGAACTGATGCTGTATTATTGCTGGGCATGATGAATGTAATTATAAATAAAAACTTACATGACCAGGATTTCTTAAATGCTAATACTACCGGTCCTTATTTAGTTAGAAATGATAATGGACAATTTTTAAGACCGCAGGATGTAGGCAGCGGAAGTGCAGATGAGTACATGGTGATAGACGCTGCTACCGGAGCAGTTAGAGTCAGAAGTGCAGCTCCCCATAAGCTTTCCGGTAAAGTAAGTGCAAGCTTAAGTGATGGTACTGCAGTAGAATGCAGGACCGCTTGGGATCTTATTGAGGAGTATATATCCCAATGGCCTCCGGAAAAGGCTAGTGAGGTAAGTGAAGTAGGGGTAGATATCCTGACCGAATTAGCCATGGCTTATGCTACTACTAAGCCGGCCGCCATCCGTATAAGCCAAGGTACTAACCGTTATTGGCAAGGTCACCAGGCTTTTCGTAATGCCATACTTCTAGGTGCTATTTGCGGTAATCACGGTAAAGCTGGGGGAGGAGTATCCTGGGCCGGGGGAACTTTATTTAAAACTATTGCCGGGACTCCCAGTTGCTGGTTAAACCCCCGGGAAGCAGAAGATTATAAACCTAAATCAATAGTAGGAAGCCATATGTTTGAAAAGCTGCCGAAAGATGAACCATGGCCGGTTCGGGGTATATGGTTTAATCATTATAATTATGGTACGCAAATGCCTGATTATAACGCTTTTGTTAATGAAATAGCTCCCCGCTTAGAGCTTATAGTAGTTAACGAACAACTGATGAATGATGCTACGACTTACGCTGATATTGTCCTCCCAGCCTGTTCCTGGTACGAGCAAGAAGGGGAGTTGGTATCATCGTGGTCAAATTACTATTTCCAGTTGCGTAAACAATGTATAAGTCCCATGTGGGAAGCTAAACAAGATCATACCATATATGCGGAAATTTCGGAACGAATGGGTTATGGGAAGTATTGGGGATCAGTAGAGGATAGTATTAACGAAGTAATTGATAATTTTACCGAAGACAAACTGCGTAATATCGATAAAAAAGAGCTATGGGAAACCGGAGTAACCAGAGCCCTTTACAGTGACGACTTTATTCCCTTTGCTGATCAAAAATATTTTACCCCTTCGGGTAAATTGGAAATCTATCTGGACTTTTTGCATGAACTAGGTGAAGCTTTGCCGGTTTATGTGGAGCCAATCGAAAGTAACCGCCAGCCTAAAGCAAAAAAATACCCCTTAACATTTATGAATGTGCATAATGTTTTTACCGTTCATTCTCAGCATGCTACTTTACCCTGGATACTGGAAGTTAATCCCGAGCCGCGAGTTGATATGAACAGCCAAGATGCAGCCAACCGCGGTATTAGAGATGGTGATATGGTAAAGGTATTTAATGACCGGGGTCATGTAGTTTTAAGGGCTCGGCTTTTGGAAGGTATTAAAGAGGGTTGCGTAAATATTTATCAAGGCTATTGGAAAAAGCAATACAATGATGGGCATTTATCAGCCTTAACCCATATGGAACTGAATCCGGTTCAGGATGCAGTTATGGAAAGTAACTATGCTCCCTATGATGTACTAGTTGAAATTGAAAAAATATAAGGGGAGGGGAGATAAAAGATGAGTAAAATTGCCTTAGTTATAGATATATCAAGATGTATAGGATGCCGTACCTGTACTGTAGCCTGCAAAATGGAGAATAATGTACCCCTGGGGATAAACCGTATGCGGGTATTTAATCCCCAAGGCTCCATGTATTTTGATAAACCGGTGGGAGCCTATCCGAATTTAAAGATGTACTGGACTCCGGTACCTTGTCAGCATTGTGAAGAAGCTCCGTGTATAAAATCGTGTCCTTCCGGTGCTTTACAAAAAAGAGCTGATGGAATTGTTACTTTAGATAAAACCAAATGCACCGGCTGCCGTTATTGTGCTTGGGTTTGCCCTTATGATGTACCCCAGTATGATAAAGAAGCCCGGGTAAGTGATAAATGTACTTTATGTTCCCACCGGATTGATAAAGGCGAAGAGCCGATGTGTGTAATGTGCTGTCCGGCCCGGGCTATTAAGTACGGTGATTTAGATGATCCTAATTCCGAAGTATCTAAACTAGTTAATACCCGTAACAGTAAAACTCTAAATCCGGAAAAAGGGACTCATCCCACCACCCATTATTTATTTTAGGAGGTGATTTTTAATGGATATAGCATATAGTTTAGCCGGAAGTTATCTTCTGTTAGGCACAGCTATTGGTTTAGTAACCTGGTACACTTTTGCCCAGCTATTCAGTTCTCATGAATCTAACCAATGGGGGGACAAAGTATTAAAAATTGCTATCGTTTTGGCCGGATTAGGTGTAATTTTAGCCATCCTCCATCTAGGAAGAATGGAGCGTTTCTTTAATTTAATTGCTAATCCTCATTCCTGGTTATCACGAGAAGGATTGTGTGCCGGCGCCTTTACCGGGGGGATAATGCTTTACTATTTATTAGTGAGAAATAAATGGCAAGAAGCAGGCAAATACCGTCTTTTGCTTTATGCGGTAGTGACAGCAGGATTGGCCACCTTTATAAGTATGGGAATGATATATGCTTCTGCCCATGCAATTCCGGCCTGGAATACAACTTTAGTAGTATTAGTTAATATTTTTTCCGGTCTTTTATTGGGAGGCTTATTATTCTTAGTGCTGGTTAAAGATAATCTCAGCGTTCCGGTATTTAAGACTTTAACCATAAGCTTACTGATTGTCTCCGTGGTAAGTATCATGATTAATGTGGCTTATGAAGCTCATATCAGTATGGCCCTGACCAGTCTGGCCTTGCAAGGAGTAGCCGTACCTTCGGTATGGTTAGGCACTTTAGTAAGAGTCATAGTGGGGCTATTAGTTCCGGCCTATTTAATTATTAAGCTTATGTCCGATCAATCTGCGAAAGCAGCAACTTACCTAAGTATTACTTTGGCCTGTGTCATCGTAGGAGAAATTACGGCCAAGCTAATGCATTTTATTGTGGGAGTAAAAGCCCCGTTCCTGTAGGATAAGAAAGGGTGAATATAATGAAAAAGGAACATTATGAGTTATTATCTTTAGCATTATCTTATCCCCGGGCAGAGCTTTTGGAATTAATCAGGCAAGGTTCTTTTGAGGAGGTTTTTGGGAAAAAAGCCCCGATTCCCGGTAATTTAGAGGAACTGGAAGTGGAATATTGCCGTTTGTTTGTAGGGCCGGGTCATGTGGAAGTACCTCCCTATGAATCGGTTTACCGAAACCCTGAGCTAAATATGCAAAAAGGCTTAATTATGGGGCCGGCTGCTCAACAAGTAGTTAAAGTATATGAAGAAGCAGGGTTACAATTAAAAGCGGAATTTCACGATATGCCTGACCATATTGCAGTAGAATTTTTATTTATGGCTTATCTGGAAGCTATGCATGATTCTTATCCTGAAGAAGGTTTCCTTGATAAAAAACATGCATTTATCAATAATCATTTAGGCCAATGGGCTTTAGGGTTTGCTGATGAAGTGAAAAACCATGGACGTCATGCTTGGTATTTATATGTAGCAGATTTATTAGCTGAGACGGTAAGTAATGATGTAGGGTAAAAATTAAACAGGAAAAGGCCCACCTAGTTAAAATATTTAGGCTAGGTGGGCTTCTTCATTATTTTACGGCTATCATTTGTTTAAACTCATGTATCAATTCTTCTTCAGTGGAAAATTGTGAGGGGATTTGTTCGCCTAACTCTTCCATTAAAAAATCTATTATAGACCGTAATACTTGTTCCCGGGTAAACAGCTTATTATTATTTTTATAACCTTCGTTAGATATTTTTTTCAGCCATTCAATTTGGTCAGTATATAAACCGGCCGACATTTGCATAGTTACCCGCCGGCGGGGAGGTTCCACCTGGGCTTTTTCTTCCTCAGCTATTGGAGGAGCTTCAACTTCCATAACCGGTTTTTCAGGTTCGGCATCAGCGGCTATAGGCATATTTTTAGATTCCTCTCTGGCTAATGCCCAGCCATCCCGAGCCAGTTTTTCCACATTAGGATTATTCTTAATATTTTTATGGGAAATTACTTTATTAAACCAACTGATAGCTTCCCGGTATTCACCGCATCTTCTGTATAAATCACCAATAAGGTAAGTAGCTTGCAGATCATTTAAGTTACCAATTTCCCGGCTGCCATTATTAAATGCTTCCACATAATGTTTTAGAGCTTCATTAACATACACTTTTTCTAAATCAATATTTTTCATTTCCCGGGTTATCCATCCGGCCGCTAAAAGTAAACCACTTAGTTCAGCGGGGGAAACTTTTTTTAATTGGGCAGTACGAATAGCTAGTTGAAAGGCTTTTAGAGTAATATCAAGATCCCTTTCTTCTCCATAAATAGTGCCATCATTTGATCTTAGCCGGGATAAAGCTACTGCCAGTTGTTCGGCCATATTTAAGCTAAGCTCTTTGGCAAAGGTAGTATTAGAAGCAGCATATTCACACACCGGGCAAACAATTATTGAGTAATGCAGGGGACTAACCCCCTTATATCTGACATGAAAATCAGATTCTTTTTCTTCCACATAAGTAGCCGAGCTTCTGACGGAGAAAGATTTGAAGGTAGTTCTGCATACAGGGCAAGTATATTCTCGTTCAAAAAAAGCCTTATTCAACGTAAATCACCTCAATTAGTATTTTAGCTAAAATTTTAATATATCCTTTTGTATTTTAAACGATTTTAGAAAAAATTGTTATAAAATCAGCTTCGTTGTAGTCCTATTTTCCTAAATTGTTGAAATGTAAATTTCATCCAGACAAACTATACTTTAAATAGTTAATATTTAGAAATATAATGCTAAAAAGAGTTGACTAAGCAAACAGGCAACGGCAAAGGGGGGATTAATATGGTAAGTGAAATACTATTTCATTTTGCTATTTTGGTATTTATCGCTCTAATAACAATTTTACCGGCTGGTTATGTATTAAAGAAACACAAAAATAATAGGGTGATTTTTCCGAAAAATAGGCGGGATGTAATCTGGACTTGGATTTTGCCAAGTTCACTTTATCTAAGTTATGTAGCGGGTGAACATGGCATAAATCTTATAGGTGAAATAACCGTTGCAGTAGTTAGTGTAACTATATTTACTTTGATAATTAGCTTACCTTATATTATCAAACATCCTACGAGTTTTACGAAAAAATATAGACGATGGTTAGAAGAATAATATTATTAGTCTACCAGAGTATATTTAAGTATGATGAAATAGGGGAGGGGGGATAAATATGAAAGTTAAAAACTTTATGTCTACTGAGGTTATATCTTTAAGCCAAGATCTAACCCTTATGGAAGTAGTGGACCTTTTTCTTAAAAATAAAATTGACGGAGCCCCGGTAATAAAAGATGGTAAGATGATTGGGCTATTGACTAAAACTCATTTGCTGCGGGCCGTGCGGCAAGGGGTTAGTCTTAATTCTTCCATACGAGATTATATGACAACGAAAGTGAAAACTTTAAATCCTAATGAAGATATCCGAGATGTTGATATTCTTTATACCGGGAGATATCCGGTTATTGAAGAAAATGAGCTGATTGGCTTTATTACTAAATCTGATATCATGGTAGCTTTAACTAATATTATTGAAGAGTTATCCGGCCAGATGGAAACCGTGATAAATTCTGCTTATAATCCTATCATTGCCATTGACGATCAGGGAATTATCCGCATCTGGAACAAGGCCGCCGAGAAAATGACTAAGATGAATGCGGAAGAGGTGTTAGGCAGTTTTATTAATGATATTATTCCCGAAAGCGACCTTTTAAATATCGTAAAAACCGGGGTGAGTCAATATGGGGTGCGGTTAAAGATTGGTGATACCTCAACGGTAACCAACCGGGCTCCTATAATTAAGAACGGAGTTATTACCGGGGCGGTAGCGGTTCTATATGATGTTTCCGAACTGGAGCAGGTTTCCCGGGAGCTTGAATATGTAAAAGCCTTAAACCGGGAGCTGGATGCTATTATAGAATCATCTTTTGATGGTTTATACATTACTGATGGAATAGGAACTACTATAAGAATTAACCCGGCTATTAAACGCATGACCGGCTTAGGGGAAAAGGAACTTCTGAATAAAAGCATGAATGAACTGGTAGAGACCGGAATTTTATCCCGTTCCGCCAGCTTAATAGTTTTAGAGGAGAGAAAACCGGTAACTACCACCCTTACTACGGTAACCGGTAAAACTCTATTAGTAAGTGCCACCCCGGTTTTTGATGAAAATGGTGAAATCAGCAGAATAGTTACTAATGTCCGGGATATTAGTGAACTTAACATGTTAAAGCAAAGGCTGGAGCAATTAGAAGGATTAAAACAGCACTTTGAGTTTCAGCTAAACCAGCTAAAAATTAAAATGTCAGATAGTATAATTTATAAAAATAAACTAATGGAACAGATTATTTACCAAGCTATGAAAGTAGCAGAAGTTGATTCCACGGTCTTAATAACCGGGGAATCAGGAGTAGGGAAAGAATTAATTGCCGAGATTATTCACCGCAATAGCTCCCGCCGTAATGGCCCCTTTATAAAACTAAATATTGCGGCTATTCCCGAAAACCTCATGGAATCAGAATTATTTGGCTATGACCCGGGGGCCTTTACCGGGGCTAGGAAAGAAGGCAAAGCGGGCATGTTTGAATTAGCTAATGAAGGAACCTTATTATTAGATGAAATTGGAGACTTGCCCATTCATTTGCAGGTAAAGTTATTAAGAGCTTTACAACAAAGGGAAATTTTGCGGATAGGAGCAACTAAACCAATTAAAATCGATGTTAGAATTATAGCCATTACCAATAAAGATATTGAAGCTATGATAGAAAATGGGGAATTTCGCAAGGATTTATATTACCGCATAAATGTGGTTCCCATTCATGTTCCGGCTTTACGGGAGAGGGTAGATGATATCCCTATTTTAGTCCGGCATTTCCTTAATTTTTTTAATGTAAAATATAATTTACATAAAAAAGCTACGGCAGCTTTAATCGAAAAGCTGATGGATTACACCTGGCCCGGAAATATCCGGCAATTAGAAAACCTGATTGAACGGCTGGTAGTAACCAGTAGTGAGGAAGTATTGGATACTAACCATCTGCCCCCGTATTTTTTCAAAGTGCCGCAGGAAAATGGCGAATCAAACATAAAAATAGAGGACATAATGCCTTTGAAGGAAGCCGTGGAAGCCGTAGAAAAGATGATATTAACCAAGACTTTCCAAGTAGCCTCTTCCTATAATGAAGCCGCTAAAATACTGGGAATAGATGCTTCCACCGTTTTCCGCAAGGTTAAAAAATATGATATTCCCCACAAGCTATAATAAATGATAAAAATAGAGGGAGCTCTAAAGCCCCCCCTAGCTCTAGAGTCCCCCCCTGGCTCTAAAGCTCCCTCTAATAAATTGGGGAATGGAATTAACTATCTTGTTTATTAGTTCTCACCCATATATTCATTTTTTCAGCTTCTTTAATTAATTCATCCCTAAAATCTGGGTGAGCTATATTGATTAATTCTTCGGCTCTTTGCCAGGTAGTCTTACCTTTTAACATGGCTACTCCATATTCGGTAATAACATAATAGGCTATGGAACGAGGTACGGTAACTATAGTCCCTGGTGATAAGGTAGGTTTGATACGTGAAACAACGGTGCCGTCTTTTAAGGTAGTAGTAGAGCTTAAACATATTAAGCCTTTACCGCCTTTAGACCGGAAGGAAGCGAAAATAAAATCTAGCTGGCCTCCGGTTCCCGAGATTTGCCGGGCATTGGCCGCTTCGGAAGCTACTTGGCTGAACAAATCAACTTCTATAGCATTATTAATGGCAAAGACTTTATCATTTTGAGAAATGATAAAGGGGTCATTGGTATAATGGACCGGATAGCTGGCACAGACCGGGTTATTATCTAAGAAATTGTATAATTTATCGGTGCCCATAGCAAAGGTATAGACCATTTTACCT
Source organism: Bacillota bacterium (assembly GCA_023395515.1). Classification (GTDB taxonomy): domain Bacteria; phylum Bacillota; class Syntrophomonadia; order Syntrophomonadales; family Syntrophomonadaceae; genus JAAYRQ01. The sequence goes on along the minus strand of JAEWZB010000067.1, from coordinate 19,967 downwards.
TTATCCAGAGTTTTATATTTACCGGTAATTCTGCCTGACTCATACATATCCACAAAAGAGTCCACCAGCATTTCGGTATGAATTCCTAAATCTTTTAAGTCGGATTGGGCAATCATTTCCCCTATAGCATTAGGCATAGCTCCGATGCCTAATTGCAGGCAAGCTCGATCTTCTAACATTTCCATGGCGTTTTTAGCTATGATCTGGTCGATATCAGATACCGGTGTGGCCGGCAGGTTTAATAGTTTATCATTATTTTGGCTTTCTACGATATAATCTACTTGGGATATGTGTACTGATTCGCCATTACCACCTAAACAGGTAGGAACTGATTTATTTACCTCTACTACAACTTTTTTGGCCTTTTCCAGCACATAAGAGGTAATGGAATTGGAGGTGCCTAAATTAAAATAGCCTAATTCGTTCATAGGAGTAACTACAACAAAAGCCACATCTATATCCACAAAATCTTCAATTAATTTTTTACCTTCATGATAAGTAATGGGAATATAATTGCATAAATTTTGATAATGCAGGGCCCGGGAGAAGGCGGAAAAATGCCAGTCATTAAAACGAAAATGTTTACGCTCCGGGTCCACCTTGACTACTTCCGGAATCATAGTAGTAGTCACACAACGGATTTTGACATCTACTAATTCATCAACCCTTCTGGCTAAAGCTTGATCTAATTCTTTAGGCTGCATAACGAACTCCCCATATTGCACCCAGTCACCTGATTTAACTACTTTAACCGCTTCATCTGCTGAAACTAGTTTTTGATTATATTCATCCAAGTAATGCTTATTTAATACTAATGCCATATTAACTCCCCCCAAATTTTTTTATTATTTCTATTAATATATAAAGCAAGTATCATGCCAAATAAATTAGAAGTATATTTTCCCATAATTAAGGGGTTAAAAGCCTTTAAAATTTATTTGCCATTGCAATTATGCAATAATAATTTTGCAAGTTTGCATTACCATAGTAGTCTTAAGGCTTAAACCTCCTTAAAAAATTGTTTTCATGCAATAATAAGATAAGTTCAGTGCCAAAAGGTATTATTCGTTAGTTAGATGTATAAATATTCTATCGCCAGACTCCGCATGGGGAAACACCAACTGCTTGTCTCAAGAAGAAAGGGGGTACCGGGCCAAAGTCACATCCTGTTCAGTGGCCCGCTCACAACCTTAATAGTAAGCGACAGCGAACATCAGGAGTGCCGGTGGGTACCCCGTCCGTGGGGCTCGCCCCCTTTATTCTTGAGCCTTCGCAGGGTGTATCCTCCATGCTACGTCAAACGGCTCCTTCATATTTATACATCTAACATGATTAAATCAATGTTTTTGCAGCAGAATCAGTTTTGTAATTAACTTAAATGATGATAAAATCTAAATTGTATGTTTTTATTATAGGCAGGGAGGAAAACATGAGTTTCGAAGTTACTGTAATTAAAGAATTTGCTGCTGCACATAAATTAAATAATTATCCAGGTAATTGTAGTAATATACACGGCCATACTTGGAAAATTGAGTTGGTAATAGGGGGAGAAAACCTGGATGCCATAGGTATGCATATTGATTTTCGGTATCTTAAATCAGTTTTAGAGCAAATTATAAATGATTATGACCATACTTTTTTAAACGAAATAGAACCCTTTACTATTATTAATCCTACCGCAGAAAATTTAGCTAAAACTATATATGAAAAAGCGGCGGACTTATTAAAGGATTATACCGTTAAACTAGTTAGAGTATGGGAGTCCTCATCAGCCCATGTAACTTATAGGGAGGAATAGATTTGCAAGCAATAGTACTTCTCTCCGGCGGTTTGGATTCGGTAGTCTCCATGTTAAAGGCCAGGGAGGAACATGAAATAAATCTGGCAATTACTTTCGATTACAATCAAAGAGCCCGGGAAAATGAGATAAAAGCTTCCCGTAATATTACCCAAAAACTAGGAATTAAGCATCAGGTAATAGAATTACCCTTCATGCAGGATTTGTCTGCCGAACTAATGGCAGATAGCCCTTTACCCTTAGTTAATCCTTGGGTTCCTAACCGCAATGGGCTATTTATAAATATTGGCGCTGCTTATGCGGAAAATTTGTCGGCTGATTTACTTGTTTGCGGGTTTAACCGGGAGGAAGCCGTAACTTTTCCCGATAACTCCCAGGAATTTATTAAGGCCATAAATGAAGCCCTGTATTATTCTACGATGAACCACGTGCAAGTAAAATCCTATGTTGATAATCTGGATAAAGGGGAAATTATTAAAGAGGGAGCCAGGTTAGGGCTGGATTTTCGCTCTCTATGGAGTTGTTATCAAGGAACTGCTCAACCTTGTGGGGAATGTGACTCTTGTTTGAGAAATAAAAAAGCTTTTGCAAAGGCAGGTATTGAATATAATGAAGACTTTATTTATTGAAAAGAAAATTGATTATTTAGGCATTCAGTTAGCACCTCACTGGATCTATAACAATTATAAGCTATTAGGAGATGCGGCCGTAAGCTTTATCGGCGAGGCCGATGTAACTATAGACCATATGGTTGATTTGGCTGATGTCCAAGAAAAAGGGTTTATTTATTCCCCTTTAATGCTGCATTTTATTGTAGAGCATTTCGATACTGATCTTACTCTGGCTATTTTTAAGCAAAGAATGTTAATGGTGGCTATCAAAGAAGAATTAGAGCAATATGAAATATACCCCAGCCGCCGGGGAGATGATTTATATATTAATAAAAAAAAGCTATCCGTCTCCATTGCTACCAGATCAATTGTTTCTACCTTAATTCACGTAGGACTTAATATTAAAACTGAAGGAACCCCGGTTCCTACTATAGGCCTTGAAGAACTAGGCATCCCAGATATTAAGGCTTTGGCGGTTAATGTTATGGATAGATATAAACAGGAATTAGAGCAAATTGCGGAAGCCCGGTGTAAAGTCAGGGGTGTAGCTGTTGAAGGCTAACCTTAATGAAATATTTTGCAGTATTCAGGGTGAAGGGGCTTTAGTAGGAACCAGGCAAGTGTTGGTAAGATTTTCGGGATGCAATTTGCGTTGTACTTATTGTGATACTTCGGCGACTTTTCAAAATGAGGAATATTGTAATGTGTACGGGGAAGTGGGCAAGAAGGAAAAGCTGGAAGTGATTCCTAACCCGCTAACTGCCCATAAGGTTAGCAGTATTATTGCTAAATTTAATTCCCCCTGGGTAAGTTTTACCGGGGGAGAACCCTTATTAAGGGCGGAATTTATGGCCGAGGTTATCTTGAAACTTCAGGGCCGGGGATACCAATTTTTATTGGAGACTAATGGCACCTTGCCTGATCAACTATCCAAAGTCATTAATCTGATGGATTACATAAGTATGGATATAAAATTACCTTCTACCGTAGGCTCTGATTATTTAAAAACTCAGGAACAGTTTTTAGCTATAGCTCAAGCTAAACCATGTTATCTTAAAATGGTAATAACTCCTGACTACATAAAAGATGAAATTACCGCCGTGTTGCAAATGGTGCAAAAAGTAAACCCGGATATTCCTTTTTTTATTCAACCAGTTACTCCCCGGAAAGGGGAAAAGGGGTTAGATATTTTTACTAGTATTGATCTGCAAGACTTTTGTATGAGTTTTTTAAATGATGTTCGCATCCTACCCCAGATCCACCCTTGGCTTGGTTTAACTTAGCCTACTCTATAACTTGTAAATAATTAATCCTTAAACTACAATATACAAGGAAAGGAGAGCGTAATTTTGCAGGAGGATAAAGGAAAACTTGAGATAATTGCTTTTAAAAGTTTTACGGTAAACCCGGAACTAGTGTATATTATAGATTTTTTAAACAAAAGTTTAAAAGATAAAGGTATTATGTTTGGATTAACTAAAAATAAAGAAAAAAATGAAATGACGATAAATATTTATGAATTTTAAAATAAGTTGGGGTGAATTATGAACACAGAAATAAAAGCTTTTTTAAAAGAAATGCTTACCATTATTATTACCGCCTTTATTTTAGCCATGATTCTTAGGACCTTTGTAGTAGAAGGCAGGATAATACCGTCCGGGTCTATGTTGCCTACCTTGCAAATTCAGGACCGGGTAATGGTTAATAAGTTTATATATTACTTTAAAGAGCCGCAAAGGGGCGATGTAGTTGTTTTTGAACCTCCGGAAGCTATAGGCTCTGAACAAGATTATATTAAAAGGGTAATTGGTTTACCCGGAGAGACGGTAGAAATGAAGGAAGGGCAAGTCTTTGTTAATGATAAGCCCCTTACAGAGCCTTATATTCCCGAAATATTAAATTATGAGTATGGTCCGGTGGTTGTACCTGAGGGTAGTTTGCTGGTTTTAGGGGATAATCGTAACCATAGCTTTGATAGTCATTTATGGAATGCCTGGTTAACCGAGGACCACCTAAAAGGTAAAGCCTTTATGGTATATTGGCCGATTAAGCATATTAATCTTCTAGAACGGGGGGTCTCCTTTTAAATGAGAATCCTATTAACTAATGATGACGGTATCCATGCTAAAGGGATACATTCATTAATAGCGGAACTAAGTTCTATTGCAGAAGTATATTTAGTGGCACCAGACCGGGAAAGAAGTGGAACCGGACATTCAATAACCGTTTTTGAACCGATTAAGGCCGTGGAAGCTAAGCTGCCCGGTATTGTAGCCGGCTGGATAGTAGGCGGAACTCCGGTAGATTGTGTTAAACTGGCTATGAGTAAATTAGTTAAAGATGTTGATATTGTAGTATCAGGAATTAATCATGGACCCAATTTAGGCACCGATGTACTTTATTCTGGAACCGTATCGGCGGCGGCTGAGGGTATCATAATGGGTGCACCTTCCATTGCAGTTTCCTTAGATTCTTATGATCTTAATATGAATTTTAATTTTGCATCTAAATTTACCCGCACGGTAGTAGAAACTGTTATGCAGCGTAAGATTGATCCTACTACTTTATTAAATGTTAATATTCCCTTTAACCCTGATGAAAAAGTAAAAGGCATAAGGGTTACTAAGTTAGGAGTTAGAAATTACGATAATCTTTTCGAGGAAAGACGTGATCCACGCGGTAATACTTACTATTGGTTAGGAGGGGGAGTTAAAGAAGAGGAACAGGAAAAAGACAGTGATGTGGTAGCAGTTCAAGAAGGGTATATTAGCATTACCCCCATAAATCTTGATTTAACTGATTATAAGTTAATTGCGGAATATAAAAATACTTTTGCTAATTACCTGGAGTGGTAGAGGATTAAGCATGTTAATACTTAGCTGGGTTTTAAATGTGGCATTATTTTTCGCTATATTAAACCTTTCGTACATAAAGAAAAAGCGAAATAATAATAATTATCCTGATAAGCCATTTAGTAAGCTAGTGCTGTTTCCCGTGGCATTAGGAACAGTCTTTACGTTGATTGTTGATGCCTTTAAAGGGGTTATCTTTTATCAGCTAATACTCTTTATCGTGGCAGCTATTTTACTATACTGGATATTTTATATATTTAAGCCACGCTAGTTTTTCTATACTATCATCATTAATAATTTCTGATAGTATAAAAAAGTTTTTGCCTGTTTAAGTAAAGTATAGTACCATTTTTACAGTTATACAGTAATTTATGAGGAGGTTGTTTAATGAAGGTTTACCCTACGAGTAAAATTCGTAATATCGCTCTTGTCGGCCATGGAGGAACAGGAAAGACTTCTTTGGCAGAAGCTATGATTTTTAATACAGGGGCTACGAAAAGATTAGGGAAAGTTGATGACGGAAATACTGTAGCAGATTTTTATCCTGAGGAAATTAAGAAAAAAATAACTATCAGCACTTCATTGGTGCCTTGTGAATATAAGGACCATAAAATAAATGTATTAGATACGCCCGGCTATTCCGATTTCTATTTTGAAGTAGTAGGGACGATGAAAGTGGCAGATACCATGGTAGTTCTTTTATCTGCTACGGCTGGGGTAGAGGTTCAAACTGAAATAGTTTGGAATGACTTCCCCGATATCCCCAAATTCGTTTATATCAATAAAATGGATCGCGAACATGCTGATTTTTATAAATCTTTAGACGACTTGAAAAACACTTTTTCCAACACTATTGTACCGGTTCAATTACCTATAGGTGCGGAAGATAGTTTTAAAGGTGTAGTAGACCTGATTACTATGAAGGCTTATATATTTGAAAAGGGTACTGGTAAAGTTTCGGTTGAAGATATTCCGGCTGATATGATGGATGAAGTGGAAACTTATAAGGAAGAATTAATTGAAGCTGCGGCCGAAGCAGATGATGAATTACTAACCAAATATTTAGAAGGTGAAGAGTTAAGTGACCAGGAAATAACTCTAGGTATTAAAGAAGCGGCCGCTAATGGTACGGCAGTATTTGTATTCTGTGGGTCATCTACTAATAATATGGCAGTTACTCCTTTAATGGACTTTATTGTGGATTGTGCTGCTACTCCTGATTATAATCCTATAGTCAAAGGCAAAGACCTTGAAAAAGAGCCATTATCAGCTCAAGTATTTAAAACTATTGCTGACCCTTATATTGGCAGACTGAATATGTTCCGCTTATTTACCGGTAAACTTAAAGCGGAAAGCGTAGTATACAACGCTAATAAAGAAAAAGACGAAAAGATTGCCCAAATACTAGTTATGACTGGCAAAGAGCAAGCTGGTGTTCCCGAATTATACCCGGGAGATATAGCGGCGGTAGCTAAATTAGCAGTTACTTCTACGGGAGATTCCCTAACTACTAAAGCTAACCCGGTAATATTGGATGCTATTCAATTCCCGGCTCCCACCTTAAGCATGGCTATCGAACCTAAGAGTAAAGGTGACGAAGACAAGCTCAGTGGTGCTATTCAAAGATTAGGCGAGGAAGACCCGACGATTAAGGTGGAAAAGAATCCTGAAACTAAGCAAACTATATTAACTGCTATGGGTGATACCCACGTAGAAATTTTAATCGATAAATTCGCCCGTAAATTCGGGGTTGATGTTATTACTAAAGAAATGCGGATTCCTTATCGTGAAACAATTCGCGGTACTGTAGAAGTAGAAGGAAAACATAAAAAACAATCCGGTGGTCATGGACAGTTTGGTCATGTCTGGATAAAATTTGAACCTAGCTCCGAAGGTAACTTCGTATTTGAAGAGAATGTCTTTGGCGGCTCCGTGCCCCGCCAATACTTCCCGGCCGTGGAAAAAGGCTTAATTGAGGCCATGGATGAAGGAGTATTAGCAGGTTATCCGGTTTCTAACCTAAAAGCTACCTTATATGATGGTTCCTATCACTCGGTAGACTCATCTGAAATGGCTTTTAAAATGGCAGCCAGATTAGCCTTTAGAAAAGGAGTAGAAGCAGCTAAGCCGGTTTTACTGGAACCTATTATGAATGTGGAAATTGAAGTGCCTGATTCATACATGGGAGATATAATCGGTGACTTAAATAGTAAACGGGGCCGGGTTCTGGGGATGGAACCCAGCGGTAAAAACCAAATCATTAAAGCGCAAGTTCCGTTAGGGGAAATGGCCAGATATACGATTGATTTAAAATCAATTACCCAAGGCCGGGGAAAATTCAGAATGGAATTTGCCCAGTATGAAGAAGTTCCGGCCCAAAATGCGGATAAAATTATTGAAAAAGCCAGACAGGAAAGAGAAGAAGCAGAAAAATAGGGTGTTTTTTAAAGGGGGCATGTGCCCCCTTTTTTAATTATAACTAAGCTCTTTTTCTTAACTGTTCATATAATTCGTCTTCATAGGTATTATTATCTACATAATAGAAATGATATTCATTATGGCGAGATTGGGGTCGATTATCATTATTTAGCTGGTATAGGCCATAGCCTACTAAACTTATACCACCGGTGGCAATAGCCATTGCTATTAAATATAGGCTTGATTTGGTAAAATATAATCCAATCAAGGACATTTCCAGTATTATGAGTAGCAGGGTTAAGTATATAAAAAGCGGAATGATTTTTTTCAAGCTCAATACCTCCTATGTTCTTATAGGAGATTATTGACAAGTATAGAAATTTTAATACTTGATGATAAAGGGGGAAGTAAGGCAATTTAGCCTTAGTTATGGAAACAGCAATAAACTATATGCATTATTATTTAAGTGCAATGTCGGGGGAAATATTATCGGTCTTTATTTTATTGTTATTTATAGTGTTGCGCAAAATTTTTGCTAAGTATGTGTTGACCTGGACTATGAATTTAGCTGCTAAAACTAAAAATACCTGGGATGAAAAGCTTTTAATGTCATTTAAAGACCCCCTCTCTTTTTCCTTTGTAGTTTTAGGTTTTTATATAGCTATGCAATATTGGACTTTGCCCCCCTCTTATTACATTTTCGCTACCAAAATAAGCAGATGTTTAATCATCTTTATAGTTACCTGGGGACTTTATAACTTTACCAGTTCCGATTCTAACTTTTCCGCCGATATTAAAGCGAGACTAAATGTTGACGATATACTCATTCAATTCTTTTCTAAGGTTATTAGATTTATTATTGTGGCTATAGGAATTTTAATGATAGCCCAGGAATTCAATTATGATGTTAACGGGTTTATTGCCGGACTAGGTTTGGGGGGATTAGCTTTTGCTTTAGCAGCTAAAGATGCTCTGGCTAATGTGTTTGGAGGCATAGTAGTTATTGTGGAAAAACCCTTTTTAATTGGGGATTGGATTAAAACTTCTACTGCGGAGGGAACCGTGGAGGAAATCACTTTCCGCAGTACTAAGATAAGAGCTTTTGATCAAGCAGTTATTACCGTACCTAATGCCACTTTAGCCAATGAATCTATTACTAATTACAGCCGTATGGGCAAAAGAAAAATATCTTTCTATCTGGGAATTTCCCGCTCAACTCCTAATGATAAGCTGGAAAAAGGCATGAATAAAATTAAAACCATGATTACTGATCATCCCGGCATCCACCCGGACACGATTTTAGTTTCATTTGAAAAATTTGGGGACAGCAGTTTGGAAATCATGTTTTATTTTTACACCAATACTACGGTTTGGGCCGAATATTTAGAGATTAGAGAAGATATTAATCTGAAGATTATGCAGATATTAGCGGAAGAAGAGATTGCTTTAGCCTATCCCAGCCAAAGTATATATTTGAAAAATGAAAGTTTATAAGAAACCGGGCTGCCGCAATAGGGAAAATAATGTGGCAGTTTTTTGATTTAGAGACTATGAGGGATAAAAGGGGTTGAACAGACCATGAACATAAATATACTGGTGGTAGAGGATGATCGGACCATTGCCATGGGACTTTCCTACTCTTTAGAGGAGGAAGGCTATGATGTGACCCTTTGTCATAATGTGAGTACTGCCTTAAGGGAAGTGCAAAGCCGGCGTTTTGACCTGGCCATATTGGATTTATCGCTGCCGGACGGGAGTGGACATGATATCTGCCGGGCCATAAAAGCCGGGGCGGATACCCCGGTGCTCTTCCTTACGGTGTATAATGATGAATCGGATGTGGTAATGGGTCTTGACATGGGGGCCGATGATTATGTTGCCAAGCCCTTCCGTCTTCGGGAGCTCATATCCCGGGTACGTACGGTACTGCGCCGCACCAACGGTGGGGAAAAGGACGAAATCAGTATCGGAAACCTAACCGTCAATGGCAAGCAGGGGAAGGTCACCAAAAATGGGCAGGAAATTCCTCTGACCGCGTTGGAATACCGGCTCCTGTTTACACTGGCCATAAACCGCGGGTGGCTTCTCTCCCGAGGCCAGCTTTTGGAGAATATCTGGGACATCAATGGAGATTTTGTGAACGATAATACCCTTACGGTATATATAAAGCGCTTGCGGGAGAAAATAGAGGATGACCCGCAAAATCCTGTCTTGATTCAGACGGTGCGCGGACTCGGCTACAGGTTTGGTGAGTAAAATGGAGTTTTTCCGCAACCAAGAGGTCAAATGGCTTCTATATGCGATGCTATCCATCCTAGTGGTGGGGATGGCTGCCGCCTATATCTTTTCACCGTTGGCGGCAGTGGCAATCGGCATCACCGGCTTCCTGCTGGGAGCCGTTTTTCTGTTTTTTACCTGGCACCGTTATAAACGGCTGGCCCTTTTGAGTGCCTATATTAAGCGGGTAAACAACGGGGAATATTCTCTGGAGCTTCCAGATCATGACGAAGGAGAGCTTTCTATTCTCAAGAGCGAGATATACAAGGTTACGGTGTCTCTTCGTGAGCAAAACGAGAGACTCAAAAACGAAAAACTATATATGGCTAATTCTCTTTCCGACATCTCTCACCAGTTCAAAACACCACTCACCTCCCTGTCGATGATGACAGATCTTATTTCCAACGACAAGCTCGATGAAAACCGGCGTATGCAGTTTATCGGCCAGCTTCGCGCCCAACTGGAACGGCTCATATGGCTTACGGAGGCTCTGCTCAAGCTGTCCAGGCTTGATGCAGAGGCGGTGACATTTCGTCCTATACATGTCCCATTGCCCGAACTAATCCAGAGTGCCTGCCAACCTTTGCTCATCCCTATGGAGCTTAAAAATCAGGCCGTCGCCATAAAATGCAGCAGTGATTTGGTATATTGTGACCGGAACTGGGCAGCCGAGGCTCTCTCCAATATTTTAAAAAACTGTATGGAGCATACGCCCCCGGGCGGTGAAATCTGTATTCGAGCTTCTGCCAATGTGTTGTTTACCGAGATTCAGATACAAGACAGCGGTCCCGGAATCGACCAGTCTGATTTACCTTATATTTTCAACCGTTTTTATAGAGGTAAAGAAACGGCCAAGGATAGTGTAGGTATTGGTCTGGCCATAGCTAAGGCCATTGCAGAATCCCAGGGAGGCAGCCTGGAAGCGAAAAATTCGTCCGGCGGGGGAGCGGAATTCATCCTTCGTTTTCCCACGGTCTAAAGGTTAATATATATATCAATATTGATTTCATTTCGAAAACTTGATCTAAATCATGTTGAATGTATAAATATGTAGGAGCATTGACGTAGCATGGAGGATACACCCTGCGAAGGTGAAAGAAAAAAGAGGGCGAACCCCAAGGACGGGGTGAGCGGGCCATTGAACATGGACGTGAATTGGCCCGGTACCTCTTTTTTCTTGAAACAAGCAGTTGGTGTATCCCCATGCGGAGGCTAGCGACGGAATATTTATACATTCAACTAACGTATAATACCTTTTGGCAGTGGAATCAAATATATATCAATATTATTAAATTATTGCTGCTCGTCACCGTATCGTCACCTGAAGGTTTTAATATCATACTAGATTGCATGAAACGGTAAGACCATTTTTCATGGAAATCAGTAGAAAAATCATTACGCAAAGGAGGCGTATTCTTTTGGAAATCCTTCGGGTAGAAAATTTGACCAAAACTTATGGCAGCGGCGATGCCGAAGTCAGAGCGCTGGATAATGTGAGTTTTACGGTAGAAAAAGGAGAATTCATTGCCGTCATAGGTCCTTCCGGCTCTGGAAAATCTACGCTGCTGCACATTCTGGGCGGTGTAGACCGTCCTACCTCAGGCCGGGTGTTTATTGAGGGAACAGATATCTATACCCTGGACGAAACGAAGCTGGCCGTCTTTCGGCGCAGGCAGATCGGTCTGATTTATCAGTTTTACAATCTGATTCCGGTATTGGACGTAGAAGAAAATATTACCCTGCCCCTGCTTTTGGATGAAAGAAAGCCGGATCAAAACCAGCTTGCCCAATTGCTGACCACCTTAAACTTAAATGGCCGGGGGAAGCATCTGCCCAACCAGCTTTCAGGGGGACAGCAGCAGCGTGTATCTATCGGCCGGGCACTTATCAACAGCCCCGCGCTGATGTTGGCTGATGAACCTACCGGGAACCTGGACAGTGCCAACGGTGCTGATATTATCCGGCTTCTGCGCCTGTCCAACGAGAGGTACAATCAGACCCTTATTCTTATCACTCACGACCAGAACATCGCGCTTCAGGCCAACCGCATTCTTTCCATAGAAGATGGTCGTATTGCCAAAGACGAGGTGATCCGGAAATGAACGTGATGAACCGCTTTACTCTGCGCAGCATGAAAGCCAACCGCAAATGGACGGTTGTCACCATAATCGGTATCATACTTTCCACGGCCATGATTACCGCCGTGTCCACTTTCTGCGCTTCCTTTATGGAGCTTTTGCGCAATGAGGCCATCATTGAAAACGGCAACTGGCATGCGATGGTTCCGGGTATTCACCTGCAGGACGTAGCCATTTTTGAGGAGGCCGGATTTGCCCCGGAAGTCGCGCTTAGCCGGGATACAGGATATGCGCTGATTACGGAGGGCAAAAATGCACACAAGCCCTACCTGTTTATCCGCGAGTTCGGGGCTAAGAGCTATGAAAACTTTCCTGTAGAACTAATTGAGGGCCGTCTGCCGCAAAACAGCGGTGAGCTTTTGATTTCTAAATATCTCGAAGAAAACGGTGGGGTGAAGTATCAAGTAGGAGATACGCTTACCCTAAACATTGGAAAACGCCTTAATTCTAACGGCTCTCCCCTGGGGCAAAATGACTTTTATGCAGGGGAGCCGGTCTATGAAAACGGACAATTGATTAAAGGAGAGGTTTTGGCACCTGATCAGGTTCAAACCTATACCGTGGTAGGCATAATCAAACAACCAAACTTTGAGCGCAACTGGTCGCCAGGATACCCCGCCATTACTTATCTGGATGAGAAGAAACTGAAACCGGACGAGACCGTGACCGTCACCCTGCTGGCCGGGAAGCTTAAGCACAGTTTCTTTGATGATGTCACCGCTATAGCCGCCAAAGCAGGAATAGAGCCGGCGAATATTCAATTTAATGGGGAAGTTTTGCGTTATAGTGGTATTGTAGCCAATGATAATGCCCAGAAGATGCTCTATGGTTTTGCCGGGGTTTTTGTCCTCATCATCATAGTCGCTTCCGTATCCCTTATCTACAATGCTTTTGCTATCTCAGTTTCCGAGCGGATAAGCCAGATGGGAATGTTGGCCAGTGTTGGTGCCACCAAACGGCAGAAGCGTAGGAGCGTCTATTTCGAGGGTGCGGTTCTGGGAGCGGTGGGGATTCCTCTGGGAATTATCTCGGGAATTGCCGGCATCGGCATTACCTTTTCGGTCATTCGTCCCCTCCTGGAAAGCTTTCTTAACCTTTCCTCCGAGCAGGGGCTGGTCTTGTATGTTTCTTTTCCATCCATGGCCGCCGCAGTTGCACTGGCTGCCTTGACCATTTTTATCTCGGTTTGGATTCCGGCTCGGCGCGCATCAAGGATCATGCCTATTGATGCCATCCGCCAGTCGCAAGAGATTAAGCTGACCCGGAAAGCGGTGAAAACCTCCCGGCTTACCCGGGCAATTTTCGGTTTTGAAGGGGAGATCGCACTGAAAAACCTCAAGCGCAGCCGGAAAAAGTACCGTGCTACCGTCTTGTCACTTACTATCAGTTTAGTGCTGTTTCTCACCGTCTCCTATTATACCGAAGCGATACAGGCATCTTTTGATTCTGCCGAGATGGGATATAACTTCGACCTGGCCGTAACCTATGCCAACATGCCCAGTGCTGAGATTCAGGAGGTAAACCGCAAAATCATGGCCTTAAAAGGGGTAGAGGATACAAGTCTCATTCAAACTACGGGAGGTTTCTTGCAGGCAGATGATGTACAGCTTTCCCCTTTGGTCAAGCGTACTTATGCATCAGCTCATCAGGACCGGTTCAATTTTAACGCTACGGTGTATTCCTTGGACGATGTGACATTTGATGATTATGTAAGCTCTTTAGGTGCTGATCCCCAGCAATACCGGAACCCGGAGAACCCTAACCTGATCCTCATCAACTACGGGCAATCCTATTTCAACGGAAAACGTACGGCCGGAGAGCTTTTCTCTATGAAGCCGGGGGAACGGCTGCTTTTTTCCGTCAATCCCTCTCCGGAAAATGTTAGAGAAAACAGTGGGGAAGACGGTGTAGAGCTGCAGGTGGGGCTGCTTACCGACCAGAGACCGATGGGTATCTTAGTTTCATCCCTTAATCATGTTGCAGTCGTGGTGAGCCGGGAGGTATTTGAAAGTTTGCCTCCGGAGATGAAAAGTCTTGATGAAAATGGCAATCCGCATTTTCAACAAACGTATCTGACCGCTGCCAATCCCGATGAGATTCAAACCCAGATACAGGAAATGACGAAAAAAATTGCGGGCAATGCCCATATGTATATCTTCAATGTTGCTCAGGAGGCCCGGAGTGAACGTAATGTGATGCTGGTAATAGGTATTTTTATTTACGGGTTTATCGTTCTGATCAGCCTGATATGTATTGCCAATATTTTCAACACCATCACTACCAATATCAGCCTGCGCCGCCGGGAATTTGCCATGCTGCGCTCGGTAGGCATGACCCCGGAAAGCTTTAACCGCATGATCCGTTTTGAAAGCATTTTTTATGGGCTAAAGGCGCTCTGGTGGGGACTTCCTATCAGCCTGGCAGTTTCGCTGCTTCTGCACTATATGCAGGCTGATGTATTTGACGTGGGTTTTACCATGCCGTGGGCGAGTTATGGTGCCGCCATCGTGCTCATCTTTGCTATCGTGGGCGTAACCATGCTCTATTCTAGTGCCAAAATCAAAAAGGAGAACATTATAGACGCGCTGAAGTCAGAAACCATGTAATTAAATCTGCTGGCAAGGCCAAATCATGTAAAAAGGAGCTGGCACACTAAGGTAAAATATGGTGCCCAGCTCCGTCTTTTTTCTGATTGATTTGTTACTCAAAATTGAAATGGTAATTATTTAAGCCCAGTTCCTTTTTTATCTGCAGAATATCCTGTTGCAAAGCTTTATTAACCGGAATGCCATGGTCTTTACGCTCTAAGTAAGCTAGATATTCTTTTTCACCGGCGGTATAAATGCGGTCATGTCCCGGAGCTTTTTTAGAATTGCGCAAAGCTCTTAAAATATCTCCGGTAGTCTTTTGAAATTCATTTAATCCGATGAAGGCCTCCACATTAATAGCTATGAAAAAGTGGCCTAAACCGTAAGGTTGTTTATGGCCATTCCGGTCAAATCCGCTTAAGGCTTTCAAAAATGCACCACTTTGCAGGGCGGCTGATAATATTTCTACCACCGTGGCATAACCGTAACCTTTATAACTAGCTTGTTCTTCACCTATACCTCCCAAGGGGGTTAAAGCGGCATGACCGGTTATTAAATCTTTTAATATTTGGTCGGAATCAGTTTTAGTATTACCTGTATAATCTATTACCCAACCGGGGGGAATATCTTGGCCTTGACGTTGATAAACTTCAATCTTGCCCCTTTGGGTTATAGAAGTAGCACAATCCAATACAAAAGGAAAAGCTTCATCAGTAGGCATACCGAAGCTTAAAGGGTTAGTACCCAACATGTTTTCCACCCCAAAAGTAGGGGCAATGGAAGGCCGGGCATTAGTACCGCTTATGCCAATCATTCCGTTTTCTATAGCCATAAGTAAATAATAACCGGCTATACCGTAGTGAGTAGAGTTACGTACTGTAGTCATGCCCATTCCATATTGCTTAGCTTTGTTAATAGCCATTTCCATGGCCCGGTAACCAATAACATGGCCCATCCCGTGATGACCATCAATAACGGCTGTAGTTGGCCCTTCCCGAACTACTTCTAAATTAGTGACAGGGTTTTGAATCTGGTCCTTGATGCGGTCGTAGTAAATAGGCTTTAGTCTGCCAATGCCATGGGAATCAATACCTCTTTTATCAGCAGTAATTAATACGTCGGCACAAATACGGGCATCTTGGTCAGGAACCCCAACCCCTTTAAAAACATCTATAATAAAGTTCTCCATCATATCCACAGGAATTAAAGCTACATTTTCATCCACAATAATATCACTCCTTGTAAACATAATAATATTATGCGCTATTTTGAAGTAAAAAGGTGAATTAAATAGGAAGTAAGCCTATGGTCGAAGATTTTGCAATTAGTAAGAATATTCATAATTTAGCAAACATTTGTTATGATTATAAGGAATTAATAAAATTAAATATCAAATTACGAGAGGGGAGAACCAGAATGGATTTTAAACACTTACTTTATAGTCAAGTAAATTCAATCGGTATTGTTCAACTTAATCGGCCCGATTCTTTCAATGCATTTAATATGGAGATGTTTCACGAATTAAATGAACTATTAGACGAGATTATTAAAGATGATAGTATTCTGGCAGTAGTTATTAAGGGAAATGCTAAATTTTTCGGAGCCGGGGCGGATTTACGCGAAGTAATCAACTATGACTCACTAGAGGTAAGGCATTATATTGAAAAAGCCCATAATATGGGTTATAAGTTTTTGAAGATGAAAAAGCCAACTATAGCTTCTATTTCGGGTTTTTGTTTAGGCGGGGGCTGTGAATTAGCTATATGTTGTGATTTTAGAATTGCTGATGAAACTGCAGTATTCGGATTACCGGAAATTAACTTGGGAATATTTCCTGCTGGTGGTGGCACCCAAAGGTTAGCCCGTATTGTTGGTAATGCTAAAGCACGAGAATTAATTTTAACCGGGGACATAATTGATAGCAAAGAAGCTTTGGCAATTGGGTTAATTACTAAATTAGTATCCCCAGCCGAATTAGAAGAAGCTACTATGAAGTTAGCCCGAAAACTTAGCCGTAAACCTCCCCTTGCGGTGGAGATGGTTAAAGAACTATTAGATATTAGCCAACACATAGATCCTACTACCGGTACTTATATGGAACGGGAGAAGTTTTCAGTACTGTTTTCCAGTGAAGATAAAGATGAGGGCATGAAAGCATTCCTGGAGCAGAGAAGACCTGTATTTAAAGGCAGATAAAGGGCTAACTAAATATCTTTATATATAACTGTTAAATAAAATACTGGTTAAGGGATAAACTAACAAGCTATTGTTAGTTTATCTTTGTTTATTTTTAGCGTATAATTTTGGGGAAGTAATTTAGTAAAGGAAGATTAATTTGCAGCACCCCCTTAATAAAGTAATGTTAATAATGGTGATTATGGTTTTCATATTAATACCAATTGCCGAAGTCCAAGCTGATACTATTGTATATATAGAAAACGGCCGCGAAGTAGAAGCGCCTTCAGATAAGTCCTTAAAGGACCTGAAAACAGTTACCTCCTTGAAGGATGGGTATAAAAATTATGTTGATTATGCTCATGGATATAGTATTGATTTGCCGGCTAACCTGAAGCTGGATGTATCTTTATCGTCTGTGCGTACTTTAGCCTTTGATGATAATACCAGAATTGAGATATACTATGACAACTTTTTTAATTCTACTTCTTGTACCTCTACTACGGCTTTTATTAATTACAACAACCGCACTTTGTTTAATAATCCTAACTATAATATAACCAGCCAAAGAAAAGAGGTAATTAACGGAGTTAATGCTTATATTAATACCTGGTCCCGGGAAAAGCTGGCTAAAGTAAAAAATGATCATAATTATTATACTTATGCCTATTTTGCCGTAGCGGATAAAGAAGTTTATACGGTTTCAATCAAGTCCACGGCTCCCCGGACCGATTATGACCGTATCATAAAATCTTTTTCCTACTTAGGGAAGAAAAGCGGCTCGGCCGGTATATTTACCCGTTATGCCCCCCAGGAGAAGGAATGGAATAAAGAGACTAAAGATTTTTATCAAAAATATTTTGCCGAAGACAGCCCCTTAATCTGGGGGATTTTTGAACCGACTGCTCCAGATAGTTCGGCGCATTTGACTTATTTAGAAAAACAATTCAATTACACTTTTCCGGTAATCCTGGTTTACAAAGCCCTGGACAGTACTTTACCCTTGACTAATTTACAGCAAGCCCACCGGCTGGGTAAAACGGTAGAGCTTACTTTACAAACTTCATCATTTGAACTAAGTGAAGAGGAAAACCGGCAGCTTACTTATGAAATTTTACAAGGTAAATATGAGAACTTTTTCCGCCAATATGCCAGGCAGATAAAGACTTTCGGCCATCCGGTTCTGTTTAGATTTGATAACGAAATGAACGGTGATTGGTGTACTTATTCCAGTTATTATACGGCGGGTGATACTGAAATATATAAAGCTTTATGGCGTTATGTATATGATATTTTTGCCGAGGAAGAAGTTGATAATGCTATCTGGGTTTGGAATCCCCATGATATATCTTTTCCTAATTTCAAATGGAACCATGCCTTTTTATATTACCCGGGTGATGAATATGTAGATGTAGTAGGACTTACCGGATATAATACCGGAAATTATTATTCCGGTGAAATCTGGCGGGAGTTTCCTTTCATTTATGACCAATTAATTCGCGCTTATGATGCGGCTTTTGCCCATCCTTTTATGATTACTGAGTTTGGTTCTAATTCGGTGGGGGGAGATAAAGCCGCTTGGATTAATAATATGTTTGCCTCTATTCATAAATATCCCCGGATTAAAATAGCTATATGGTGGAATGGCATAGATTGGGATAGTCAGATGAATCCGGCCCGCATTTACCGCATTGATGAAAATCAGGAAGTAATGAAAGCTTTTCGGGATGGTCTGGCTTCACCATAGATATTCATTTAAATGATATTTAGAATAATAGTTTAATTATTAAGCAGGTGCTTCTATTTATGGAAGCATCTTTTTCTTTGGGGGGATAAATTTGGGGTGGAGAGGCTCATTTTTTGCCCGATCTTAAGTAGTATTTTAATGCCAGAAAATCTTTAAATTGTCAATGAGCCATTTATTAAAAAAGCATAAAATAAAATCCGAAATATTATCCATATGTCAATCTTATCAATAAAAATTTCAGGAAAATATATCTGCCTTAAAATAATAAATAGTGCTATAATTATTCCATAAAATACTAATATATAGTAAATTAGTGAAATTGAATAATTATCCGTATTCTCATTATGGCAGATTAAGGGGATTTACTATTGGATAATGCAACTGATTATAAAAAAGGTATTCGTCAAAAAGTCATTATTATGGCTTTTTTCCTGTCAATAATCATTATGTCTTTTACCGGTTTATTGAATTATATGACCTTTGCTGATAACTATAATAATTCTCTTATTAATACTTACTCCGTGGCGGGTAATGAATTAGTCAGAAAAATAGAATATGCACTTTTTTATGGTAAGCCTATTAACAATTACTATGGCATGAATGACACTTTAAAAGAATTGAAAGAAGTGATTCCAGAGGTAGAACAGTTAAATATAACTTCGCCAAGCGGGGATATTTTATATGATTTAAATGGTTTTGTGCAGGATAGTCAGTTAGAAGATGAAAAATTATTAAAGACGGCCGGGTTTGAACAGGGTGTTGTTACCGAAAATATTAGTTATCAGTTTTATCAAAAAAAAGCCCATGTATTTATCAGAATCAATGACAGTAGTGCACAGCATATAGCCAACTTACTAATGATTTTTCCGCCGGAAAGCTTTTTGCAATTTAACAGTTATTTAACCAAACAATTGCTTACCTATCTTTTAATTATAGCAATCACCGCATTAATAGCCTTATTTATTATCTTTTTCCGCATTAAGTTATTTAACCAGAAGGATTTAATTAGTAAAAAGAAGGTTTTGATCGTATTAATTACGGTAATAGGTTTAGCCCAGCTTGCTTATAGTGGCGGGAATTACTGGCTTTTTAAAAATGCCTATATTGATATGGCTTATACCAGTAAGAATTTTATAGAAAAGATCGTGGAAAAAAATCTGGACAGCGTTTATGCCAAAGGGCTAAGCTTGCAAAACATTGAGGGTTTTGAAGATTATCTTGATTCAATAAACAACAGTTTACCTCAAATTGAAAAGATTAGTTTAGTCCAAGAATATAACCCGGAAAATACGGGAATATATAGCCAAATTAATGCGGCAATTGCCCATGATTATATTGATAAACAAATGTTTAAAATTCTTCT
>JAEWZB010000106.1 GCA_023395515.1 Bacillota bacterium | reverse complement strand
AGCCTTGATTAGACTTGTTTCTTAAAAAACAGTTTCTAATCTTTTTCGCACTTAGTTCTTGCTGTTCTGTTTTATCAAGATCTCTGCGCCTTACGCTCTCGCGCGGCGCAAGATTTATATTATCATCCGTTATGACAAAAGTCAACACATAATTTAAGATTGTTCCAATTTATTTCACGTAGATTTATATCTTGTTAGTCATATAATGAAGTAATTATTTTTAGCCGGTTTTTTCCATGAAAATCCGTAGTATTTCGCCCCCAACCTCGCATACATTATTTGACTTAACCCGGCTATAGTGCTACTATACTTAATAGATTTCGCGGGATGGAGCAGTTGGTAGCTCGTCGGGCTCATAACCCGAAGGTTGCAGGTTCAAGTCCTGCTCCCGCAACCATATAAATTTTGCCCGTTAGGGCATTGAAATCGGGAGTCCCCGTAGGGGGCAACCATAATGGCTCGACAGAGCCATAGTAAACCTTTCTAGAAATCACTAAATCAAATTTATTCCCGTAAATAATACAAAACAAATAATACCACCACGAGGGCGATTGAAATCGGGAGTCCCCGCAGGGTACAACCATAATGGCTCAGCAGAGCCATAGTAAACCTTACAAACCTTAAGCACGATGGTTAATTAACCTTCGTGCTTTTTCACTTCTTAAGATTAAGAAATATAAGTAACCGTAGTGGCAACCTATATTTTATAGAAAATAACTATCACGCCGAACACATTGACACTCATCTATCTAACAGCATATAATTCACATAGATGACTATCTATGTGAGGTGATAAAATGGATAATATTTATTCCCGCCATGTAGGATTTTTTAAGGCCTTGTCGGACATAAACCGCTTGATGATTGTTGATATGCTTTCCTGCGGAGAGTTGTGCGCTTGCAAAATCTTAGAGAAATTTAACATCACCCAGCCCACCTTATCCCACCACATGAAAATACTTTGTGAATGCGGGTTGGTGATTGGACGCAAAGAGGGAAAATGGACACACTACTCTTTAGATGAAAAAGTAGTTAAAGATTTCCGGGATTTCTTAAGTACTATAACCAGTACCAAAGAAGATTGTATCTGTAATTGTCAAGGGGTGTGCAATGGTGAATGAACGAAAACCAAAAGGCTTTGAAATTAAAAAGATTGTTATAGACTTTCTTTACCTCGATTTGAATACCTGCCAGCGTTGTGTAAGCACAGATAGAACATTAAATGAAGCCCTTGATATTTTATCTGGCGTTTTCCGTACTTTGGGTTACTCGGTAAAAGTCAACCAGGTAAATGTTACTTCCCGGGAACTGGCAGAGCAAAACCGCTTTATCAGTTCCCCTACAATTCGGGTGAACGGTGTGGATATCTGCAGTGAAGTAAAGGAAAGTGATTGTAGACGGTATTTTGCGAGTTCTGTACAGCAATCCGGTAAGTTTGGAAGCTCCTTATGTCCTGCCTGATAACTTAAAAAATTATTTTTCAAGGAGAGATTTTATTATGAAGAAAATGTCTATTTATGAACCTGCTATGTGTTGTGAAACCGGGATTTGCGGCGTGAGTGTTAATCCTGAACTAATCCGCATATCCACCGTTTTGAACGCTCTTAAAAAGAATGGCATAGGTGTTGACCGCTTCAATCTTAACAACGCGCCTATGGCCTTTGTAAACAACCAGACCATCAACAAATATATCAATGAAAAAGGCCCTGATGGACTTCCCGTCGTATTGCTGGATGATGAAATCATCATCACCGGGCGCTACCCTACCAATGCAGAGTTTGTGAGCTTGCTCGGTATTCCTGAAAGCTATTTGAGTGGGCCGAAAGCCGAAAATAATGGCGGATGCTCCTGTTCAGACGGGCAATGCTGTTAGGGGGTAGGAATGTGAAAGTATTTAAACCACAGGAGATGCAATTAACCAAATACCTGTTTTATACCGGCAAAGGCGGTGTCGGCAAAACTTCTGTGGCTTGTGCTACAGCCGTAACCCTTGCTGATAAAGGTAAAAAGGTTTTGCTTATAAGTACAGACCCCGCTTCCAATTTACAGGACGTTTTCAACACGAATCTTGACGGTAAAGGCAAGCCTATAAAGGCAGTATCCAATCTAATTGTAGCAAATCTAGACCCAATACAGGCAGCGGCTGAATACCGTGAAAGCGTTGTCGCACCTTACCGCGGCAAATTGCCGGATGCCGTAATTGTCAATATGGAAGAACAATTATCCGGCTCGTGTACGGTTGAAATCGCCGCTTTTAATGAGTTTTCAAACTTCATCACCAGCAGAGAAGTTGCAAATAGATACGACCATATCATCTTTGATACCGCGCCCACCGGTCATACTCTTAGAATGTTGCAGCTTCCGTCCGCATGGAGCAATTTCATCAGCGAAAGCACACACGGCGCGTCCTGTTTGGGGCAGCTGGCCGGGCTGGAAGATAAAAAGGATATGTATAACCAGGCGGTGGAAACGCTGTCCGATGGCAGTAAAACCACGTTGATACTCGTATCCCGCCCGGAAGTTGCACCACTAAAAGAAGCGGAACGGGCTTCAAAGGAGCTTGCCAATTTAGGTATTAACAATCAGATTTTAATTATTAACGGTGAACTCATGGAATATGACGATATAATTTCTGAAAGCCTGTATCAAAAGCAACAGGCCGCACTTAACGGAATATCTGACCGTCTCAAAAATATTATTACCTACTCGATACCCCTTAGAGCCTATAACATCACCGGGATTGAAAACATTCGCGCCCTGCTGACACAAGGCTGCGCGGCTGTTAAAAGCGAAACTTTGAAAGCACAAACGGCTCCACGTTTGCAAAATGTTGTTGACGAGCTTGCAGCATCGGGTAAAAGGGTTATTTTCACCATGGGTAAAGGCGGTGTAGGAAAAACAACTGTTGCAGCGGCTATTGCGTTGAGTTTATCGGCTCAAGGGAAAAAGGTACATCTTGCGACTACAGACCCTGCCGCTCACCTTAAATTTGTCCTTGATGAAGATAGCGGCGTAACCATGAGCTATATTGACGAACACGAAGAACTTAGGAAATATCAAGAGGAAATTTTGAGCCAGGCGCGGGAAACTATGCCCGATGATGATGTTGCTTATGTGGAGGAAGATTTGCGCTCTCCTTGCACACAGGAAATTGCTGTTTTCCGGGCATTTGCGCAGATAGTGGAAAAGTCCGAGGAACAGGTTGTTGTCATTGATACTGCCCCAACAGGACATACTCTGCTACTCCTGGACGCGACCCAGAGTTATCACCGGGAAATAAAGCGGTCACAAGGCGCAATCCCTGAATCAATCAAAAAGCTGCTTCCCCGCTTGCGTAATGAAACCGAAACCGAGGTTATTCTTGTGGTTCTTGCCGAAGCAACACCCGTTTATGAGACTATACGGCTTGAAGAAGATTTGAAGCGGGCCGGTATTCACAGTAAATGGTGGATTATCAATTCTTCCCTTTACCATTCCGGCACAACCAACGCCCTACTCAAAGCCAAAGCCAGCCATGAAATTGAGTGGATAAACCGGATTGGCCAGCATACAGACAATAATTTTGCTGTAATCGCTTGGAGCGCAGAAGAACTAAAGGGCAAGAAACTTCGCGCCTTGTAGGAGGGACACCATAGGAAATCCTAGTCAGGAAGTTACCCTAAATCAGATATACTAATATTTTATCGGGTAAAAACATGGGGTGAAGTTACTTCCATTTTGTTAAACTCATTACCCCATGCTTCTTTAATTTGTCTTTCCAATCTTCTGAATTCCAGATACATGCTGATTCGCCAGGGTAAAATCATGCTAAAGGCTAAGATGAAGAAAATGCCGCTCATTTGGGCAGGGTCAATTTGAATACTTTCAGCTAGGATAATCTTAATTATCATACGCAAAGCTACTAAGCCGATCAAAGCTATTAAAAATAATTTAGACCTTTGCAGGTAGATTTCTTTATCCCGCACCTCAAATTTAGAGGTTTTTATTAAGATGACCGAGAAAAGCAGGCCCATTACAATGGAGCTCACCAGTTCAGGCAAGGTAGGCCTAAACATTGGTAAAATAAACATGCTGGCGCCAGCCGCCATAAAAAGCGGCGGTAAAATAATTTTTTTCCCTTCTGCCGGTTTCTTTAGGTTTTGCAGCCGCACCAAATTAACTACCACAATCATTAACACTGACACAACAATTGACGCGACTATTAAAAATTCTTTGCTTAACATGTGAATCTTCCTTTATTTAAAGTATCTTTTAGCTAATATCCTTGCGGGAAAACTTTTGTATGGCTAAAGCCACAAATCCCAACATGTAAATGGCAATATACACAAACATCCATAGGCTGGCCGGTTGGCCTCCAGAGGATAAACCGGTTGCCGCCATGGCGTTTCCGGCCAGCCCGGCACTGGGAAGCAGAACCCGTTCCATGGTGATGTAGATAGTTTGGAAGGGCGAAATCAGGCTGATAAAAATTCCAATTCCGTTGATAACGCTGTTATTCAGGTACAGTCCGATCATTTCCACTATGCCGCCCACATTGCCTAAAATATAAATAAATATCATCAGGATTCCGGCTGAAATTGCTTTCAAAACCACAGAGCCAAACAATGTCACACACAGCAAGGCCACCGGCAATAAAAGATACAATAGCCATCCTTTGATGATTTGCGCAAAGGTTAAATTAGTTATGGTACTAAGGTCAAAAAGATCTCCTATAAGCAGAATCAAGAAAAACAGCAAGGTAGCATATATACATACTAATACAATTAATCCGCCCAGCTTGCCTAAAATGTACTGGTAGCGGTGCACCGGACGGGTAAGAATCCCTTGAATCAGCCCGGAGTCTAATTCGGAGGCAATTATCCCTGCTCCCAGCATAATCGTCAGTAAAGCGATCAACATGGAAGAAAACTGGAAGCCCATTTTGGTCACCATCTGAATCGCAAAGGGGCGGAATTGATCTCCCATGCCATGAGTAACTGACGAGCTGGGGAAATAGTGCAGCATGACCGTCCAAAATACCAGGTACAAGAAAGTAACGACCCCCATGGCAATAAAGGTTTTTTTGCGGACAGCTTCTTGCAGTGTCATAACTAGTATTGCTTTGATGATTATCCCTCCTTCCCCACCATCTGCATAAAGACAGTCTCCAGAGTTTCCCGGTGGGGGGTAAGCTCGTAAAGCGTAACCCCATCTGCAATCAGGCCGGAGGCCAGAGAAGGAATCTCTTCGTAATCATTCAAGGAAACGGTCAAATTGCCATCTGCCAGTATTTGCAGGGAATCATACTGTTTACCTAGCTTGGCCAGCACTTCCTCTGTTATTCCTTTAGCCCGGATAGTCAACAAAATGTTATTCATGAGCAAATCATCCATCCGAGCTGATTTAATCAGCTTCCCTTTATTAATAAAGGTAACATGGTCACAAACTGCTTCTACTTCGCTTAATAGATGACTGTTTAAAAAAATGGTAGTTCCTTCTTTTTTTAAATCCACAATTATATCTCTGATATCTTTACGTCCTATAGGGTCTAAAGCCGAGGTGGGTTCATCCAAAAACAACAACTGGGGTCTGGAGAGCAGTGCACAAGCCAGGCCAATTCTTTGCTGCATACCTTTACTGTAGGAACCGACTTTATATTTTTCCTGCCCCTTAAGCCCTACCAGTTTCAAAACCCGGCCTATCTGCTCTTGGGCATTTTTCATTTTAATCATCTGCATATGAAAGTTTAATAAATCCAGTCCGGTCATCCACTCCTGATAACGGAAAAGCTCGGGAAGATAACCCATCTTCTCCCGGGCAGCCACGTTACCCAGCGGCTTGCCCAGTACGGTGCCACTTCCAGAGGTAGGATGCACCAGACCGGTTAACATTTTAATACAAGTACTCTTGCCCGCCCCGTTACGGCCTAAAAAACCGTACACCTGTCCGGCCTTTACCGTCAGGTCGATTTTATCACAGGCGGTTTTATTCCCATATTTTTTGGTCAGGGCATGGGTTTCGATAATCATTAACGAACACTCCGGGCGATTTTAGTAAGCTCGGCATCAGTTTTATCTCCTATTAAGCTATACAAAACTCCGTCTTTGGTCCAAATCAGCACGGAAACGTTTTCCCAATCAGGCATTTCGGCCATAGACTTCTGGTGAGCTGCTTCCCAAGCGGCAAAATCTTCTATACCGTGTTTATCCATTAATTTTTCTTTCATTTCAGCCTTGACTGCTTCGTGTGACTGTGGAACTTGACCAAAGTCCGCCCTATCGCTAGGTAAATTTTCTATAAGTGCTTGTAAATCCGTGCCGGTATAGATATAACCACTCTTTCCGCCTAAATCCACTTCCCGGCCGAACCCGACCAGAACCGGAAGATAGATATCGGAACTATCCAGCTCAATTTCAGCCAGTTGTTGACGGATATTCAGAGGAATTACCGGCAGATCCAGAATTACCTCCCGTAATTCATTTTTAACGGTGTCGGGAGCATCCAGATAGGATTTCTGGGTAGCGAAGAAGAAAAGATCATCATATTTCACGTAAGCGGAAACTGCCGATATGGCAGTCATTTCAACCTTATCCAGATTAAGAGAAAGCTGTTTCGGACTGTTTAAGGTGGTCAAAACTTGATTACAGGCCTCTACATTTAAAGTAAATGTTACTTCAGCGGAATCAAGTGCTGAAATCTCAGGGTTTTGAGCAGCCAAATCCCGGGGCAGACGCAGCTTAAAAGCCGTAAAATCTTTAGCATCAGCCAGCTTTTGTACTTTATGCCCGGATGAAGAAACAATATCGACTAAAGGAGTATGTTCCCCTTCCTTGCCTTTAAGCTCCCCTTTCAGCCGGGAAAGTGTCTGCACACCTTCTTCCACATCGGCGACGGTAATTTTAATAGTCTGTACATCGTTTACCCTGAAAATTGATAAAAAATCAAGTGCCAATGTCTGCACCGGCTTGACCAAGACTACCATAGCCACAACTAATAGCAGTGCCACCGGGACAATGAACCTTTTTTTCACCATCATCACATCCTTTATATAGTTTATAGCGCTTATTATGACACTACATTATGTCCTCAATGTGTTCTTTTAAGTAATTATGATTCTACTGTAAAAACCCCAAATTAATCATGTTGAATGTATAAATATGTAGGAACATTGACGTAGCATGGAGGATACACCCTGCGAAGGTGAAAGAAAAAAGGGGGCGAACCCCACGGACGGGGTGAGCGGGCCATTGAACATGGATGTGAATTGGCCCGGTACCTCTTTTTTCTTGAAACAAGCAGTTGGTGTATCCCCATGCGGAGGCTAGTGACGGAATATTTATACATTCAACTAACTAATACTAACTTTTTGCAGTAAAATCAATTAATTATCTAAGGGCAGTATAACCGTAAATGACGTTCCCCGGCCCGGTTCACTGGTAAAGCTTATTTCGCCCTGGTGGATTTCCGCTATTTTCTTGCTAATTGCCAATCCCAGCCCGCTGCCTTCTTGGGAATGTGATTTATCCGCCTGAAAGAATTTTTCAAAAATCCGCTCCTGATCTTTTGCAGCTATTCCTATGCCTTGATCCTTAATCTCGACTATGGCCTTATTTAAAACCTTTTTCGCCCGTATATCAATCGTTCCCGGTTTACCTGAGAATTTGATGGCATTTTCAATTAAATTCAGCCAAATCTGCTGAATCAAATCCTCATCACCAGTGTAAACTATTTTTTCCAGATCCAGTTCCAAATCTAAACTTTTCGCCAACCATTTTTCCTCCAATAAAACCAGGGTCCTCCTGATTTGCTCATCCAGCAAAAAGGTATTGTGACGCTCTGGAATAAGCTGATGGTCCAAACGGGAAAGCCGCATCATATTGGAGCTTAAATGGCTTAATCTCTTGGTCTCGGCAATAATAATATTAAGATAAGCCTGAAAATCATCTTCGGACAGATTTTTATCCTGCAGCATTTCGGCAAAGCCCTTGATAGATGAAATAGGTGTTTTCAGCTCATGAGACACACTGCTGATAAAATCCTTGCGCAGATATTCCATATTCCCGAGTTCGGCTGTCATCAGATTGAAGTTTTGGACTAAAACCCCTATTTCATCATTACCCTTATGGGATATCTTGATGGAAAAATCACCTTTAGCCACTTCTCTGGCCGCATCACTAATGCGAATAATCGGATCGGAAATCTTTTTAATGGCCAAGTATAATAGCCCACTGCCTAAAGCCACGCATATTATCAGGGTTGCCATCATAAACTGGCCAAATACCGCATGGGCATCACTAAAACTCATATTGTTATCATGGAAGAATAGCCAAAAAATAATCATCATCAGGGCAAAAGAAATAAAACAAGAGCAAAACATGATTCCGATAACCATCAAGGTTCCTTTAGCCTGAATTGAATTGGTCAATTTTTTAATCATAAGCTTTTTCCGCCTTATAACCTAGTCCTCGAATAGTTATGATTTTAAACTCCGGTTGATCCGCAAATTTTTTGCGCAGTTTCTTGATATGGCTGTCTACAGCCCGCTCATCAACATCCGCATCCAATCCCCAAATTTCCGTTATCAACTGTTCTCGGGTAAAAATCCGCTTGGGATAACTTAGTAATTTAAACAAGAGCAGAAATTCTTTTTTAGGCAATTCCATCTCAAAATCTGGCCCGTTTACACTTAACTTGTCATAGTCCAATACAATTTGGCCTATGACAAGCTTATGTTCATTGGCTATTTTAGCCCGTCTTAACAAAGCGGCTATTCTTAAAATCATCTCATTCATATCAATGGGCTTGACCATATAATCATCCGAACCCAGCCTAAACCCTTTTTCCTTATCGGCAAAGCCCTCTTTGGCAGTTACTAGCAAAACCGGCAGGGTAAAATTTGCTGCCCTGAGGCTTTCGAGAAATTCAAAGCCATCCATATGGGGCATCATAATATCACTGACAATCAGGTCAACATGCTGTTCTTCCAGAACTTCCAAGGCTTCCTGTCCATTTTGAGCTGGCAAAGCTTTATAACCGGCTTGTTCCAACCGGGCTTTCATTAACTTCAATAAGTTTTCATTATCCTCGACTACCAGTATTTGAAACATGACTAACCTTCTTCTCCCAAGATTACTTTTTATTAAATCGTTACATATCTATTCTATATAATTCTGCAGTAAATTCTATAAAATTCACGGAAATTATGAATAATCAAGTATTGTAAGAGGTTTATGGTTAAGGGCTTCATTTAGATATTTTCTCTTAAGTAGTCTTTAGAGATACTGCATTACAAACGTAACCAGACATAGCACCGCTGCCAACACACCGCACACTAAGTGGCACTGCTTAACCCAGGCAGCCTGCACCTTGAAAAATACAGCACAGCCAGTAAGAACAGCTCCGGCAAGCGCTAAACGAAACAATAAATCCCAGACCATTATATCTCCTCCTTAGTTAATAAAATATTGACCTGTTTAATGGTATTGTATTAGGTTCATAACAGGCTTCATATTTCACATAATAAAGAGCTATTGTGACCTAAATGTGTTCTTATCTCAATAATAGGGTTTTTATAAAAAAGACCGCGGGCAGACTTCATTAGTTTTAAATAGCACTAACGAAATACCAATCTTTAATCAAAGTTTAATCCATTGCTTGACAATTGTGTTCGGCTACCGTATTCTTAGGCCAAGGTGGTGATAATGATGCCGGAAAAGATTGAATCATTGTTGTTAGACTTATTTACCCGGTTTAATGAAATAGAAAAACACGATATGGATTACGGTTTAGATATTCCCGTTCATTATGCGGAAATCCATGCTATCTCGGCTATTTTCGAAAATAATGGTATTCATGCCGGTGGATTGGCAGAATTACTAGGCATTAATAAAAGCTCGGCTTCCGAGTTAATTGGGAAACTGGAAAAGAAAGGCTTACTAATTAAGGATATATCCGCTGACAATCAATCGAAGCTAGCCCTGCGCTTAACCGGGAAGGGTAAAATTGCCCATGAGCATCATGTTGCCTACCATACTGCTTTGTCATCATTTCTTGTTGAAATAATATCCAATGTTCCAGAAGAAAAATTGGAATTTCTCCAGGATTTTCTAACCCAACTGGTAGATGGAGCCGACAGAATTAAAATTCAATTGCAAGAATAGGTTAGAACTATAAAATAGGTAATTTTTTAATTATACAGTACGGTAACCGTACAAATTCGGGGAGGAATTATAATGGGAAACGTAGCGTTAGCTTTCTTATTAACTTTATTAGCAGGACTATCAACCGGCGTGGGCAGCGCGCTGGCCCTTTTCACCAAAAAAACTAACACAAAATTTCTATCCGCTAGTTTAGGTTTTTCAGCGGGAGTAATGATTTATGTATCTATGATTGAAATTTTTTTTAAAGCGCAAGAGTCCTTATCTATTCCATTTGGAGATAAAACCGGAACCCTAATTACTATAATCAGCTTTTTTGGCGGAATGTTACTAATTGGATTGATTGATAAAATAGTACCTAGTGATAAAAATCCCCATGAGGTTACACCAATATCTGCAATGGCAGTTCCGAACGGAACTGACCGTTCCAAGTTAATGCGCACCGGGCTATTTACTGCTCTGGCCATTACTATACACAATTTTCCTGAAGGTCTGGCCACCTTTGTGGCGGCTTTACAATCTCCCAGCCTTGCCATACCCATTGTGGTGGCAATTGCCATTCATAATATTCCCGAAGGTATCGCAGTTTCAACGCCTATATATTATGCAACCGGAGACCGCAAAAAAGCGTTTTTTTATTCTTTTGCCTCGGGCCTTGCCGAGCCCATTGGTGCAATCATTGGCTACTTAATCCTAATGCCGTTCATGAATGACACCGTATTCGGTATTATATTCGCGGGAGTAGCTGGAATTATGGTGTTTATTTCCTTAGATGAACTTCTCCCTGCAGCCAGGGCTTACGGCGAGCACCACCTATCAATATATGGATTAATGGCAGGTATGATGGTTATGGCTATCAGTTTGTGGCTGTTTATGTAACCATAGAGTTATTTTGCTATTTAGGAAAGTGATTTTTTCTCCAATAAAACTCTTCATAATTGTAATCGACTCTAAACCTTGCTATAATAAACTGTTGTCTATGCTAATAAAGAAAGGAATGTCCCATGAATCAATTTAAAAACATAAAAAATGTAGCCATAATTGCCCATGTCGACCACGGCAAAACCACCTTAGTGGATAAAATATTACGGCAGTGTGGTAATTTTAGAAATAATCAGGTATTACCGGAACGGGTGATGGATAGTAATGCCTTAGAAAGGGAACGCGGTATAACTATATTATCGAAAAATACCAGCATTATTTTTAATGAAACTAAAATTAATGTAGTTGACACTCCCGGCCATGCTGACTTCGGAGGCGAAGTTGAAAGAATCGTTAAGATGGTGGATGGAGTTTTATTAGTAGTAGATGCTTTTGAGGGACCTATGCCCCAAACCCGTTTTGTATTAAAAAAAGCTTTAGAAGCAGGTCTGCAGCCTATAGTAGTAGTAAACAAGATTGACCGTCCTGATGCCCGGCCCGATGAAGTAATTGATGAAGTATTAGATCTATTTATCGACTTAGGAGCCGATGATAAACAGTTAGATTTTCCTATTGTTTACGCTTCAGCTAAGGAAGGCATTGCTAAATCTGATTTGCAGGACGATGCTATTGATATGCAGCCTTTGCTTAATGCTATTTTAGAGCATATACCTTCACCCATCGGCAGTCAGGATAATGATTTGCAAATAGTTATTTCTTCCCTGGATTATGATAACTATGTAGGCCGCATCGGAATAGGTAAAATATTTGAAGGGGTTATTAAAAAAGGGCAGGAAGTAGTCTTGTGTAATACTAAGGGCAAGGAAGTCAAAGTTAAGATAAGCAGTTTATTTATATATGAAGGTCTAAAAAAGGTTGAAGTTGATTTGGCCTATACCGGAGATATAATTGCCTTGTCCGGTATTGAGGATATTTTTATAGGTGATACCATTTGTTCACCTAATAACATTAACCCCATAGCCTTTGTAAGTATTGATGAACCTACTATTTCAATGAACTTCATTGTAAATGATAGTCCTATGGCCGGTTTAGAAGGCTCTTATGTAACCAGCCGCCATTTAAAGGATAGACTGACCCGGGAATTATTATCTAATATTTCCTTAAGAGTAGAGGAACTTAGCCCGGAAGCTTTTAAAGTTTCGGGCCGTGGTGAATTGCATCTTTCTATTTTAATTGAAACTATGCGCAGAGAAGGATATGAGTTTGCCGTTACCAGACCGGAAGTAATTTTAAAAAAGGAAAATGACATCCTGCTTGAACCTATCGAAAGATTATTTATTGAAGTTCCCGAAGATTACGTGGGAACCGTTATTGAAAGCTGCGGCAAACGTAAAGGTGAACTAGTCAACATGATCAATATGTCAGGCAGTACCGTTAAAGTAGAATTCCTCATTCCGGCCCGGGGACTTATTGGGTATAGGTCGGACTTTTTAACTGAAACCAGAGGCAATGGCATTATGAATCATGTATTCGAAGGTTATGAAGTATTCAAGGGTGAAATAAATAGCCGTAACCGCGGCTCTTTAGTAGCATCGGAAAGTGGAAATGCGGTGGCCTATGGGCTTCACGGAGCCCAGGAACGAGGCATTTTATTTATTGAGGCTGGTATCGAAGTTTATGCCGGTATGATCGTAGGAGAAAACTCCCGAAGCGGAGACATAACGGTTAATGTCTGCAAAAAGAAACAGCTTACTAACACCCGGGCTTCAGGTGCTGATGATGCTTTACGCCTGGTTACCCCTTTGGTAATGTCACTGGAAAACTGTCTGGAATTTATAGCCGATGATGAGCTATTAGAAGTAACTCCTAAGTCCTTAAGACTTAGAAAAGCTATTTTAGATAAAAACGCTCGAGACCGGGCGCAAAAAAATAAAAACCGCGCCTCTTGAACCAGACTTTATGCAGGGGCAGGAGATCCCACTGAATAAAAGTTCGGTCCCCTGATAAATTTAAAAGTCCGATTTACTGGATTTAAAGCCTTGACCATAAGTTTCGATGCTTTCGGATATGGTAATAAAAGCCCCCGGATCAAGTTGAAAAACGATTTCCTTGAGACGGGGGATTTGTGTTTTGGCTAAGATAACTAAGATAATTCTTTTTTCCTGGCCGGAATAAGCTCCGGTAGCAGGTAAATAAGTGCAGCCCCGATGCAGGTAGTCCATTATTCCCTGGGCAATATTATCACTTTTATCAGATATTATCATAGCGGTACGTGCCACCAAAGGTCCCGCTTCTACTATATCAATCACTTTTCCGGTAATAAAAACAGAAATGGCGGAAAAAAGAGCCAATTCAATACTAAAGGCTATTATCGACAAGCTTAAGACGACTATATTTATCATAAATACAGTAGTGCCGATACTAGTCCCCCAATATTTGCGTACAATTATGGCAATTATATCGGTTCCCCCGGATGAACCCCGGCAACGGAATACTATTCCTATACCTAATCCCCCTAAAGCTGCTCCTAAGACTGCCGACAATAAAAGATCATCAATATGTAAGTCAATAGGAGCCAGCACCGCTAATAGTATAGTTTGCACGCTGGTAGCCAATAAGCTGTAAATAATAAATCTTCTGCTGACTAATTTATAACCGGCTACCATTAAAGGCAGGTTTAATATTATATACCAAACCCATACGTCTAGAGCAGTAATATGATTTAATATCAGGGCTAAGCCCAGCACTCCTCCGGTAAGCAAATTAGCCGGTATCAATACCCATTTAATGGCAATAACTAGTATAAGGGAACCGGCCAAGATACCTACAATATCTTTCCAGGATATTTCTTCTTTAAAATGGAATATATTTCTTTTCACACTGTCCTCCGCCATCATGCAATTTAGAATTAATTTTCCCCGTTTCAGGAAATCTATTTAAGTAAGTTGTAAATATAGTTTTTATTATTTATCTTGTCTTAGAAAATAAAGCCAAGTATAGTAATAAGGGCATGATAACGCTAATTCGAAGCTAAGGGAGGCGTAATTATTAAAATCGATATTATGGTGACTTGTGCTTTTGGCCTGGAAGCTATTGTTGCTTATGAATTAAAACAATTAGGATATACCGACTTAACTACTGAAAACGGGCGCATTACTTTTTCAGGCGGCCTGGAGGCTATACCCCGCTGCAATTTGTGGCTGCGTTCAGCGGAAAGAGTTTTAGTAAAGGTCGGTCAATTTAAAGCTTTGAGCTTTGAGGAGCTTTTTGAAAGTACTAAGCGTCTGCCTTGGGCTGATTGGCTGCCCTTAGATGCTAACTTTCCAGTGGAAGGCAAGTCTATAAAATCTAAATTATTCAGTGTATCAGATTGTCAAGCTATTGTGAAAAAAGCGGTAGTGGAAAAAATGAAGGAAAAGTATAAGGTTAAATGGTTTCAGGAAACCGGCAGCCGTTATAAAATCGAAGTTGCCTTACTTTCTGATATAGCTACTCTTACGATTGATACTAGTGGAGCCGGCCTGCATAAACGCGGCTACCGCAAGTTAAGCGCTGAAGCCCCCTTAAAAGAGACTTTAGCGGCGGCTCTGGTTAATATTAGCCGTTGGAAGCCTGACCGGGCTTTGATCGATCCCTTGTGCGGTTCGGGCACCATACCTATTGAAGCGGCTCTAATAGGCCGTAATATTGCCCCCGGCTTAACCCGGGATTTTGCTGCCCAAAAATGGCTTAATATTAATAATAAGCTCTGGGAAAAAGCCCGGCAGGAAGCTTATGACTCCATAGATAATGAACAGCCTTTAGGAATCTGGGGCTATGATATTAATCCTGATGCTATTTCCTTAGCCCGCTACCATGCTAAGCAAGCCGGAGTGGATAAACTTATTTCCTTTCAGACTCAGAGCGTGGCTAAGCTTAGTTCCAAGTACAAATATGGTTATATAATTTGTAATCCCCCTTATGGGGAGCGGCTGTTGGAAATTAAAGAAGTAGAGGATTTATATCGGGAAATGTATAAGTCCTTTCACCGCTTAGATACCTGGTCATATTATATTATTTCTTCCCATCCCCAATTTGAGAAAGTTTTTAACCGCAAAAGTGATAAAAGAAGAAAGCTCTTTAACGGCCGCATCGAATGTACTTACCACCAGTATTTCGGCCCTAAACCGAAAGAGCTTAAAGGGCCGTTTAGTAAGTAAGGCGTGAGGAGTAAGGGGTGAAGCGTGACTAAGGGCTTCGCCCTTAATCGCTTTAACACAGATTCATGACCGATGGGGACTGCCCCCAAGGGATTCTTTTTTATTTATCTGGCTAACTTGTAAAGCGCGTACTGGTTTAAAGAAACTCCTTCTTTTTCAGCTTCAACCGCCAGCCTCATATGCAGGGATTTAGGAATTCTCACTATAAACTTGCCGCTGTAATCTTCCTGACTGGTAGGCTGTGGGATTTCCAAGTTGTTTTCCAGTTTGGTTTCGATATAGCCCTCCATGGCTTCATTCAAGTTTTTATATAGTTCATCCAGAGTATCCCCGCTACTTTGGCAACCATCCAACTCCATTATCCTGCCGTAAAAATAATGCCCACTCTCATCGCTCATTTCCTGAATAATTCGAGTATAAGGCAGTTTCATGTACTCTTCCACTCGCATGTATAATAGCCCCTTTCTAGAATATTGGGAAAAACTGATTTGATTTTACTCCCCTATTCGGTTCAGAATGTCTTTAATATAGACTGCTTTTAAAGGCGTTTCCATTTTAATGGTTATCAAATCCCCGCTTTGATGCAAGTAATGCCTATGGGAGCCCTTTTGCCGCTCATATCCATAAGCTTTCAAAACCTTTTCCGCCTCTTCGGGACGTATCCCGTGAGGCTGCCGCTTCATTTTCTCAATTATCTTTTCCACTCCCGGCATTTCTCACACCCACCCATCATTATAGTATCATTTATAGTATCATGCCGCAATATTATATCTGATTATCCCTCAATGCGAATATAAGTTTGAGTACCCTAGTTACGGTTCTATCTGCATTACTTTCTGTTTTCTTCCTTATCCCCCCTGCCATCATCTGCTAAAATAACTCTATTATGGTATAAAATGCCGGTTATTAGAAGTAATCCCGCCTAAATTTTTATTTTACAAAATTAATACGCTAACTAAAAACTTATACTAGATACCCCAAAAAATCACATCTTTCACCTTTCGTTTAGAAATTCTCTGAACTGGTCATACTATTAAGAGTTTTAGTTAAATATGTCGATTGAAGAATATTTGTCGTATGTTCGGCATATTATAATTGTCAGTTACATGCGGAGGTTAATATATATGATTGCAGTTATTCTAGCAGGTGGAAGGGGTCTTAGATTATGGCCGGAAAGTCGTAAAAGCCGCCCTAAACAGCTATGTAAATTTGTAGGTAATCGTTCTATGCTAGACCATACTATAGATCGTCTTAATGCTTCCGGTTCCACTCGTATTGCCATAATCACTAATGATGACTTGTTTCCCCTCATACAAGAAATGATTAATAACCGGCCTGATGCAGATATTATTGATATTCTTAGCGAACCGGAAGGCAAAAATACTGCTCCGGCGGTTGGTTTGGTTTTATCTTTTTATCATCAGAAATATCCCCACGAAACTATAGGAATTTTTCCGGCTGACCATCATGTTTTAAATGTAAGCGCATTTAAAGATAGTATCAGGAGAGCCTGTTTAGCTGCCAAGGAAGGACATTTAGCCACTATTGGGATAGCTCCTAAGCGTCCGGAAACAGGCTACGGCTATATAGAAAAAACCCGTTTTGAAGTAGGAGAAATTCCCGACGTTTACCATGTAAATTCCTTTTATGAGAAGCCGGATCTTAAAACAGCTTCTGATTACCTGGCATCAGGTAACCATATGTGGAATTCCGGTATATACATTGGTAAAACCAGTACCTTAATGGAGGAATTCAAAAACCATTTACCAGCTTTATACGAAAAGCTCATTTTAGGACATGAGGAATATCTTAATTCTTATACAACTTTCCCTAATATTAGTTTGGATTACGGTATAGCGGAAAAATCAAAGCGCATCGCCGTAGTATCTTCGGATTTTGGTTGGTGTGATCTGGGGAGCTGGAATGCCCTGGCTGAATTATACCCCCTGGATGATCAGCAGAATGTCTGCAGCGGGGAAGATATTACTGCTATCGAAAGCAAAAATTGTGTTATTAAGCAAGCCGGGAAAAGTATCGTAACTTTTGGTTTAGAAAATATTGTAATAGTTGAAACTGATGATGTAATTTTTGTGGCAGATGGTAAACGGTGTCAAGACTTTAGATCAATCATTACTAAACTGGAAAATCAAAACCGTGAAGATCTTTTATAACATCCAAAAGGAGTGATTTCATATTAAACATATATTTCGTAAATATGATATTCGGGGAATAGTGGGCACCGAGCTAAGCCATGACTTAATGTATGATATATGCCGGGCATTTGCCTCCTACGCCGTAAAAAACGGACATAACACTATTTTAATTGGCTATGATAATAGATCTTCCTCCCCTGCTTTTCGTGATTTAGCTATAAAAGCGTGCCAAGGTTCGGGATGTAGTGTAATAAACTTAGGGGAAGTAATAACTCCGCTTTTTTACTTTGCCGCTCGCCATTTAGATATCCAGGCCGGTATAATGATTACCGCCAGTCATAATTCCCAGGAATACAACGGTTGTAAACTGCTATTAGGTGAATCGACTATATATGGAGATGAAATACAAAAAATAGCCCAAATGACCGAGACCCAAGATTTCATTAATGGCTCCCCCGGCTCTATAGAAGAATTAGATATATTCCCCGCTTATCTGGAGATGATAAAACAGAAAATTAATATGGGAATCCATAAAAAACGGGTGGTAGTAGATTGCGGCAATGGCACTGCTTCCCGCTTTGCTCCCCAAGTATTTCGGGCTCTAGAGTGTGAAGTTATAGAATTATACTGTGATTCTGATCCTAGCTTTCCCAACCACCATCCTGACCCGATAAATCCTAATAATATGCAAGACTTAGTTAAACAGGGCAAAAAACACCAGGCCGACTTGGGAATTGGCATAGATGGAGATGGAGACCGCATTGGGGTAGTAGATAATGAAGGGAATCTAATTTGGGGTGATATGCTCATGATTCTGTTTTGGCGGGATATTCTCCCCCGTTATCCCCAATCTAAAGCTATAGTGGAAGTAAAATGTTCCCAAAGCCTGATTGATGAAATAATTAGGTTAGGCGGCGAACCCATTATTTATAAAACCGGACATTCTCTGATTAAAGCTAAAATGAAAGAAATAAATGCTATCTTTACCGGGGAAATGTCGGGACATATGTTTTTTGCCGATGAATATTTTGGTTTTGATGATGCCTTATATGCCGGAGCCCGGCTTTTAGCTTTACTCTCCCGGGAAACCTCAAGCTTAAGCCAGCTTTTAGCTGATGTTCCCCGTTATTATTCCACTCCGGAAATTCGTATAAAAAGTTCTGACCAGGAAAAGTTCAATATGGTAGATAAGGTTACTGCCCATTTTAAAGCTAAATATGAAATAGTCGATATAGATGGAGCCCGTATATTATTTCCTAA
Source organism: Bacillota bacterium (assembly GCA_023395515.1). GTDB lineage: Bacteria > Bacillota > Syntrophomonadia > Syntrophomonadales > Syntrophomonadaceae > JAAYRQ01. Next base: position 14,379 of record JAEWZB010000106.1, on the reverse strand, counting down.
TGGTTGGGGTTTAGTAAGAGCCTCTAATACCGGGCCCGAATTAATTGTACGCTGTGAAGGCAATACCCCTGAAACTCTGACTAATATTAAAAATGAACTCTTTAGTTTTTTATCTAGTTTAGGATTAGATGATGAACAGTTGAAAACTTAGTTTGCCCATCACTAAGAATAATTCATTAGGTATAACTTACCATCCTATACGGGAAGATAATAATTAAGAAGTGATTTATTATAGGAATGTTCCTAAAAGGAGTGACCTGATGAAAATAGCCAATCTGGGGACTTATCCCCCTAAACAATGCGGAATTGCTACTTTTTCTATGGATTTAAGAAATAGCCTGTTAGTTAATAATGTGGAAGTAGATATTATCGCTATATCTGATGAAAGTTACCAATATGACTATCCGGCTGAAGTACAATTTAATATAAACCAAAGCCAATTAGAAGATTATAAAGCAGCCGCCGACTTTATCAATAAACGCAGTGATATTAACGGGGTAATAATCCAACATGAATATGGTATTTTTGGAGGCTTGAGCGGTAATTATGTTTTGGAATTCGTAAAACAATTACGTAAACCTTATCTGGTTGTAACCCATACGGTACTGCCTAAACCTACCGAGGAACAAAAAAGTATTTTAAACCAATTGTGTTTACAGGCATCGGGGATAGTATGTATGACTAAACAATCCAGCACCCTCTTAAGCAATCTTTATGGGGTTAATAAGACTAAAATCCAAATTATTGGACATGGGGTTCCCTATTTTGCCCCCCAATCTAGTCAAGAATTAAAAGCCCGCTATAATCTGGCTGATAAACAGGTGATAAGCACTTTTGGCTTAATCGGCCCCGGTAAAGGCTTGGAATTAGGCATTAGAGCTATGGCTGAAGTAGCCCCGGCTCATCCTGAGGCTATATTTTTAATTTTAGGTCAAACCCATCCCATGTTAAAAAAAGCCGAAGGGGAAAAATACCGGGAAATGCTGGAAGACCTTATTGAAGAATTAAACTTAACCCAGCAGGTAAAGTTTGTTAATAAGTTTCTAACTGATGAAGAGTTAGGGGAATATCTCTATTTAACTGATATATATTTAAGCCCCTATCCCAATTTAGACCAAGCGGTCAGCGGAACTCTCACTTTTGCCCTGGGTTGCGGCCGGGCCATAGTTTCCACCGCTTATGCTTATGCTGCCGAAGTATTAAAAGATAACCGGGGCTTATTAGCTAAAGAGCCTCGCCCTGAACTATTGGCCGAGCTGATTAATAGTATCTTACAAGATGATAAGCTCAAAAACCGTTTGCAAAAGAATGCTTATGAATTAGGGAAGAACTGGAGCTGGCCTAATATAGGGCAAAAATATGCTTATTTTCTCGCCAGTATTACCCCTACCATAAATACAGAGGAGGATAATAAATTACAATATGCTAGATTATAGACATCTAGTCAAAATGACGGATGAAATAGGAATATTGCAATTCTCGCAACTTAATACCCCTGATATAAATAGTGGCTACACCTTGGATGATAATGCCCGGGCTTTAATAGTAGCCCTTTATATGAAAAATGATTATCTTACCGCCTTAACTTATGCCACCTGGTTAAATGATGCTGTGCAAGCCGATGGCAGTTGGTCAAACCTTCAAGTAAATGGGGTTTACACTAGTAATTTTAATTCAGAAGATAGTATAGGCCGGGCTTTGTTAGCCTGCAGTCTGGGAGCTAATTCTCCCTGGCTGGATGTAGCCAATATCTGCGCTAATCTTTTCCGCCGTCAGATTAACCAGGTGAGAAATTTTAGTTCCCCCCGGGCTATAGCTTATAGCCTGGTAGCCCTATGTAAAAGATTAGAACATGAACATAACAATAAGTATGAGGAGCTTAGCAAATATTTAGCTAATAAACTTATGAGCCTATTTGCAGCTAAAAGCAGCAAAAAATGGGCTTGGTTTGAAAACTATTTAACCTACTGTAACGGCATTTTACCTCAAGCCCTTTTTAGCTATTATGCTCTTTGCGGGGATAAAAAAGCTTTGAAGATAGGCCATAGTTCCCTTAACTTCTTAAATGATATTTTATTTCGCAAAGGGTATTTAAATATTATAGGTAATCAGGGTTGGTATACTCAAGGTAAAAAACTGCCTTTATTCGATCAGCAGCCGGTTGATGCCGCTTCCATAATTTTTGCTAATATGGAAGCTTATCAAACTATAGGTGAAATCGAATATTTGCAACTAGCTACCCTGGCTTATCAATGGTACCGGGGCCAAAATATTCATGGCCTGTCATTGTATGATAAAAATACCGGAGGCTGTTTTGATGCTCTAACCACCACCGGATTAAATCTTAATCAAGGTGCAGAATCCTTATTATCCTTACTGTTAGCTGATACTTTAATGGTAGGTTTTATTGGACAAAATGTTTCCGTAGTAAAAACTTCTTGAACGAGACTCATTCAAGAGGGATTCTTCCCTACTAAATAGAAAGCCCGGTCAATACTAGACTTAGCCGCTCTTGGGCACCCATAGCTTTACCAGGCGGGAGCCTTAGGCGGGTTAGTTCAGTGATAAAAAAGGATTGACAATTTAGTCTGTTAGGTTATTATAGACATATGAACAATTGCTCATATGTCTATTTTTTATCCAAAAGAGGTGACTAATAAATGACGGATAAGTACATGGATAAATGCGAAGTCCATTGTATTCACCCCGACCAAGTTAAACTGGCCCAGGAAAAAATGATTTCCGATGATACCGCTTTAGATTTGGCCGAAATTTTTAAAACTTTAGGTGATACTACCAGAGTAAAAATAATTTATAGTCTCATGCTGCAAGAGCTTTGTGTATGTGATATAGCTGCCGTAACTAATGTCTCTGAATCAGCCGTATCTCATCATTTAAGGTTAATGAGAAATCAGAAAATAGTTAAATTCAGAAGAGAAGGTAAAGTTTTATATTATTCACTAGATGATGAACACGTAGAAGTCCTGCTTAAACAGGGACTTCTGCATATTAACGAATAAGGAGTAATTGATATGCAACAAAATATAGCGGTTAATACCAGCATATTTATGGTGTCGGGATTTGATTGACCTAGTTGCTCAGCCAAAATTGAAAAGGCTGTTGAACAATTACCGGGCGTAATTGAGGCAAATTTAGTATTTACTAATGGACAATTAAAAGTAAAATCTACCTCAGATAAATTTAATCCTGACCAAGTTATAAAGGAAGTTAAGCAGCTAGGCTATTCGATAACTAAAATGGATGAAACCACCTTAGCTGATATTTCTAAAGTTAGTCCCCGGGAATTATTATTTAATAATCCTTATTTTATTCCCGCCGTAGTAGCTGGAATTATGTTAGTGATAGGTCTTAGTCTCTTAGTATCTCAAGTTAATTCATTATATATAAATATCATTTTTATTAGTGGTATATTATTAGGCCTTATATTGCCGGCTAAAAATGGCCTTACTACCTTAATCAAATTAAAGCAACTAGACATGAATGCCCTAATGACTATTGCGGTTTTAGGGGCTATGTTTATTGGAGAATTAGAAGAGGCATTAGTAGTAGTATTTCTCTTTGCCGCCGGTAACTTTTTGCAGGTATATACTTTTGATAAAACCCGTCTGTCCATCCGGGGCTTAATGGAAATGACTCCGAAGGAAGCTACGGTAATTACTGATGATGGTTTGATTACTAAGCTGGTGGCTGATCTTCAAATAGGAGATATAGTAGTAGTCAGGCCCGGGGAAACTATAGCTGTGGATGGTACGGTAATGGCGGGCAATTCTAGTGTAAACCAGGCTCCCATAACCGGGGAATCGGTTCCGGTTTTTAAAGAGGCGGGAAGTCAGATATACGCAGGTACTATGAATGAATACGGCTCTTTAGAAGTTAGGGTAGATAAGCTCAGCCAAGATACTACCCTAAATAAAATTATTAATATGGTAGAAGAAGCTCAAGGGCAAAGAGCCCCATCCCAACAACTTATTGACCGGTTTGCTAATATTTATACTCCATTAGTAATATTTTTAGCGCTAATGGTAGCCCTTCTTCCCCCCTTATTATTTAGTGAACCTGCTGATAAATGGCTATACCAAGCCTTTGCAGTTTTATTGGTTGCCTGTCCTTGTGCTTTAGTTATTTCGACTCCGGTTTCGATTGTATCTGCTATAGGAAATGCTGCTAAAAACGGGATATTAATAAAAGGGGGCGCCTATCTCGAAGAATTGGGCCGGTTATCTGCTATAGCTTTTGATAAAACCGGAACCTTAACTAAAGGCCAGCCGGAGGTAACTGACGTAGTAGCCTTTAAACTTACTGAACGGGAAGTCTTAGACTTGGCAACTTTAATCGAAAGCAGGTCAGAGCACCCTATTGCCCAAGCTATTGTCGCTTATAATAAAACTATAAACTTAGAGAATACTATTACTGAATTTCAAGCTATACCCGGCAAAGGTGCTCAAGCTAAAATTAATGATGAGTTATATTATTTAGGTAACCCCCGTTTTGTGGAGGAAAATAATATTGACTTAAAATCTTGTGCAGCTATTATAAACTCCTTGAGTGAGGAAGGTAAAACGGTAGTAGTCTTAAGCAATACTCAGGCAGTATTAGGTCTAATCGCTATTTTTGATACTTTACGGGCCGAAAGTGTAGCTGCTATTGCCGAGCTAAAAGAATCCGGCATTAACCAAGTAATTATGCTAACCGGGGATAACTACCAGGTAGCACAAAATATTGCCCGGCATATTAAAGCCGATTCTTTGGCAGCCGAACTTTTACCTGAGGACAAAGCCCAAGCTATGACTAAACTGATTGATCAATATAATAAGGTAGCTATGGTAGGTGACGGCATAAATGATGCTCCCGCCCTAGCCCGGTCCAGTGTCGGTATTGCCATGGGCGGAGCCGGTACCGGCAGCGCCTTGGAAACTGCCGATATCGTTTTAATGAGTGATAATTTATCTAAACTGCCTTTTGCTATCCGACTTAGCCGTAAAACAGTGAGAACTATTAAACAAAATATTGTTATTTCACTTTTGATTAAAGGAATTATACTATTATTAGTAGTTCCCGGTCTTTTAACCATGTGGCTGGCAGTTATTGCTGATGTAGGTACATCCTTAGTAGTAACTTTGAATGGCATGTTGCTGTTAAGGCATAAGGCATAAGGTGGTTAGGGGTTAGGGCGGCCGTTGGCCGCCTAAGGTTTGACGCTGACTTACACTGACCCTTCGGCCGCTGAATTACGCTGACTTTTTTAATTAAACACAGATTATTATAATTAATAAAAAGAATCCGTAAAAATCATAAAATACTCAGTATCAATCCGTGTTTAAATTAAAGTCTGCAATCTTAATTGTAACCGAAGGGAACATCAGCAACCTTAATAGCGACTGCAAGGAGCATATGTAGTCCTAGTAAGGGTAGTGCTCGTAGAGTGCGTAAGTCATAAAAAGTCTGCGGAAATCAGCGTCAAACCCAAGTGGGCGAAGCCTGCCGTTACCCTGCACCCGCTCATTTTAAGGAGGTTGTTAATGATTAATATAACTGCCGATATCACCTGGGCCGTAACAGAATTGCTGGATGTGGCTCATTTAAAACCCGGTCAGATACTGGTAATCGGCTGCAGTACCAGCGAAATAGCGGGACATAACATTGGACAAAATTCCAGTTTGGATATAGCCCATCAAGTTATGGATGCTTTACTGCCTTTAGCCCAAGATTATGATTTTTTCCTGGCCATCCAAGGTTGTGAACACTTAAATCGCGCTATAGTAATAGAAGAAGCCTGCCGCCAAAAATACAACTTAGAAATAGTTAATGTTATTCCCCATGAAAAAGCCGGCGGTTCACTAGCCACAGTTGCTATAACTAGATTTAAACAGCCGGTTGTAGTAGAAAACATTTTAGCTCATGCCGGTATTGATATAGGCGACACCTTTATCGGTATGCACTTAAAACCAGTGGTAGTTCCAGTCAGGTCCGCCTTAAAACAAATCGGGCATGCGCACCTGACGATGGCTAGAACTAGACCCAAATTTATTGGAGGAGTCAGGGCTAAATACTATGATTATTAAGTTTACGGAAAGATTCGGGAATCAAATCTGCTAAAGTAGCCTTAGCCATACCTATACTCGTATCAGCCGCCCCATAATAAACTAAAATTTCATCATTATCTTCTATGACTTCCTTATCAACTGCCGGGACTGCTCCACAGGTAAATACCACATTAGGCACCCAAGCTCCGCTTAAACCTATTTCATAATCTTCTTCCGGCTCTAAAATAGGATTAGGTGATCTATAAATAACCTTTTGCGGATTATGCAAATCAACTAAAATAACCCCTAAACGATAAACATAATTATGATCTACTCCATGATAAATCAATAGCCATCCATACTTGGTTTTTAAAGCTTGGGCTCCCGCTCCTATCTTAAGAGAATCCCACATCCGCCCGGGCCGGGGGCCTAAAATAATCGAGTGTTTTTCCCGGATGGGAAACTTCATTTCATCAGTATAAGTAACCCACATACTAGGCTCGATACGGTGGTAGACTACATATTTATTATTGATTTTTTCCGGTAAAATAATAGCATCTTTATCCCATATATTAGTAAACGCCAATCCTTCCCGCTGCCATGCGGTATAATTGCCGTTAATAAAATCATCCAGTTTTATAGAAGCAATGGCTATTTGCGCTATATTTCCGTCGTAAGCCGTGTAAACCATAATAATTTTGCCGTCCATAATCATTACCCGCGGGTCTTCACAGCCCATTTTTTCCTCGGGAGTTTCGGGAGAGAAAATAGGTTCTGGCAAGCGCTCTAATACCTTATAGCCGTCAGTAATAGCTAAACCAATATGGGATATATTATCCGGACCTACGGCGCGGTAGAAAAGGTAAACTTTATCTTTAATCCTTAAAGCACCGGGATTTAATACATATTTAGATTCCCAGCTGCTGCCTTCGACCGGTTCCAAGACGGGATTACCTTTATATCTCTCCAGATGTTTACTGGGTTCATCAGTAGTTTCCTGCACTACTACCGCTACATCTTTGGGACGGGTGGGCAGTAGACTATCTAATAAGTTATGGTTATGCCGGCCTTCGGTAATCAACCTCAGAATTAAATGTTTTATTTCCTCTCTTTCATAGCCTAAGCTCTCATACAGTGATTCCAGAAAATCGTGGTTAAACCAGCGGCTTTCTACACTAGTAGTAAAAGGACTGGGAATTTTAAGTCCGCCCTTAAAACTATAACTGGCCCAACTCCACCCGGTACAAGTTAAAAAAGTCCCATCTTCCAGTACTTGGCTAAGTCCATAACCATCTGCCATTACTTGTAAGAGACGGGCATTTTCCGTATCACCCTGGGTTAAAAGATGGTCGGCTAAATGCTCTAGCTTCTCCACTAGACGCCGGTGGTGATAATTTTCGAATATATTATGGGCCGAAAAATCATCCCCTTTTCTAATGCCTAGTAAAGAGTTTCTAATTTTTAGCCCAATATTTTTACGTTGGGATACACTTTGTACGAATAATTCGGAGTAGTTCTCGGCTAAAGCGATACGGCGGACTATACTGGTAAAATAGCGTAAACGCGGGTATTTCCCGCCTTTATCCGGTTTTAAATATTTAATGGCTATGCGGGCCGTTATACGGTTAAGGTTGGATATCTTGCCTTGGGATAAGGTTCCTCCCGTGTACATTTCTTCGCTTAATACTAAAGGCTTAATCTCCACCCATTCAAAACTTTCCGGTTTTAAGTTATCAACTAACCAAATTAAATCTCGATCCGTATAACTCCAGCTTTCCATGATATTAGCATAAGTTACTACATCACGAGGGTCCATTTGTTTAATTAAGTCTGCCGGTTTATAGAAACCTAATGGAATCATCAAATTGACCGGGGGAAAGCGTATAATTAATTCTCTTAATAAATCAGAGTTAATGGTAAACATTTTCGGGGTAGGAAAAACACTAAAAATCCCATTCACAAACTCCCTTAACCCGTCAGAACTATGCAGATCTCCCGGGAAAAGCTGGGCTAGGGCTGACTCTAAATTATCCATAAAACCTTCTACCGCTTTTATAATCTCAGGGGGTTTGGCATCTTTAGCCAAATTAAGGTCTCCGGTAATAAACTCGTTAAAATTATTTTCATATCTTCGGCGCAATTCTTTAAACAAATCATCAGTATTAACAATATGATAATCTTTGCCGGTAATCTTTTTAGGAATTACAATAGGCTTACCCGGAACATATTCCATATAACCTAAAGGAATAATGGGCGGTTTTACTTGTTCCCTCTTTTCTAACCATTGCTCATTAAAGGAAGCTTTCTTGCTCCAAAAGTTGTTAGTCAACCTATGCCTGATCGCATCCATTTTTCTAACTAATAATTCGTCTTTTTCCTCACTGGAGCAACAACTTAAATTCTGGTTAAACTCTTGTTTTTCCAGGGCATAACTAGCCACCCGGCCATTATATAAAGCAGTAAGCAGATTTAAAATATTCTCATGCTCATCTTCCGCACCAAAGGCATAATAGATCATCAGCTCCAGAAAAGTTGTTACCCATAAATCATCATTTAAATAAAAATTATTAACGGGTAAGGAATAGAGATATTCCAACTCTTCTTTTAGACTTAAAGTATTTATGATCTTGCGGTGCTTTTCAATGCCTATTCTATAGTTGGTTATCAGCTCTGGGGGTGAATAGATCATCTGGTCAGGTTTTTTGATTTCACTGCGTACTAATATATCAGCCACCCGTACTACCAAACGGTCTTGCAGCCATATAGCCGAATCTCTTTTTATGGCTTCAAAAATAGTTAAAGCATTCTCAAAAAAGATACGGTTACGTTTCTCTAATTTAGGAGGATTTACTACTCCCCCCATATTTACTTCACAAATATTTTTATTCCAAGCTAAGGCCCGGGTTAGAATCCAAAAATCAACCCCATGTCCTTGAATGGTATTGCCCCAAAACCTAGCTTCATGGGCTAATTCCTCGATAAAATCATGGGAAACCGCATATATTCCCCCTAAAGGGTCGCCTACTCTGGCCCCATAGAAACACTCTAATATGGGAGCGGCCATCGTTTGAGTAATACTGTCGGTAGCTAAATATCTTCTCAAACTTCCAATTACCAAATCATAATTACCTTGAATGGGAGTCAATAAATTCTCTAACCAGGTATTATCAATTCCCGGCCCTTTTTCAGTAGCCATAGATGGACTAAATAACAATAACTCCGCATCAACCCTTTTGGTAATTTCAATTATGCTGCGAATACTCATACCCCGGCCGCTAATTTCGAGGGGTAAGGTCAAAGAAATCTGCGGGTGCTTAAGGGTTAGCTTATTAATATTATTTAGTACCTCATCGGCATCACCATTACCGACACAGACGATTAATTGTCTTCTGCCCATCCAAGAGCCTAACACTTCATCAATCGAGGTAATTAAGGCTGGTAAATCATCGTTCTCTTTATTAAAGGGAATACCTATAACTAAATCATAATCACTATACTCTTTTAGTAAAGGCGTATATTCCTTTATAACCGCATCAAATAAAGATTCGGTCTTAATATCACTCAAGTACTTAGCCCCCTTTAATTATTTGTATCAATTTACAACATCCTTAAATAATTATGCTCAATTTGGAGCTATTATATTAGAAATTAATAATAATTAAAGAGGGCTGTATTAATTTTTGACTTGGCATGAAAAACACTTATTATAATTCCAAACTATTTAGATAACTAGTGTATCCTCCGCTTATATTTTTTACCTTAAAGCCTTTTTGGCGTAAGATTCTGCTGGAGATATAACTACGTATGCCTACCTGGCAATAAAGCAAGAGTTCTTTGTCTTTTGGTACTTCGTTCAGTCGGCCCCGCATTTCATCCACACAAATATGTAAAGCTCCCGGCACGTGGCCGTCCGCAAATTCCTTATCCGAACGCACATCAATAAGGCAGGCTCCGGCCTCCAGCATAGCCGGCACTTCACTCCAATGTACTACTTCCACATCCTTATTAACCATATTACCTGCGATATAAGCCACCATATTAACCGGATCTTTAGCTGAAGAATAAGGAGGTGCATAAGCTAATTCCAATTCCTGCAAATCAAATACGGTAAAACCAGCCCGAATAGAAGTAGCTAAAACATCTATCCGCTTATCTACCCCCTCATAGCCTACAATTTGAGCACCTAAGACTTGGCCTGTATCGGGAGTAAACAGCAGCTTTACGCTCATTTGAGTACTACCGGGATAATAGGTGGCATGAGAATTAGGATGAGCATGACAAGTTAGATATTCTATACCTAGCTGTTTTAACTGTTTTTCATTTTTACCTGTAAAAGCAACGGTCATTTCCATTACTTTTATTATGCCGGTACCTTGGCTGCCCTTATACTTAACTGGCCGGCCGGCAATATTATTTGCTGCTATCCAGCCTTGCCGGTTAGCCGGTCCGGCCAAAGGTACTAATACATCTTTACCCGTAATAAAATCCTGAATTTGAATAGCATCTCCTGCCGCATAGATATACGGGTCCGAAGTCTGCAAGTATTCATTAACTAATATGCCCCCAGTTACTCCCATTTTTAACCCGGCCTCTTCGGCTAACCAGGTTTCCGGCCTTACTCCGGTTCCTAAAATAACTAAATCCGTAGGGATGCTATTGCCGCTGGCTAAATTTATTTGTTTTACAAAATCTTCTCCGGCCAAGGAAACCGGAGCATCATTTAATATTAGATTAACCTTTTGTTTTTTCAGATAACTGTGTATTATGTTGCTCATCTCTTTATCCAGAGCATTTATAACTTGAGTACCAGCTTCTATTAAAGTAGTCTCAATGCCTAGTTCGGTAAGGATTTCCACCATTTCCATGCCTATAAATCCTCCCCCTAAAACAGTTGCCTTACTAACATTCATGGTCTCAATATAATGTTTAATCTGATCACTATCGGGAATATTTCTAACCTTAAAAACATTATCCTTGTCAATTCCGGGAATAGGAGGAATAAATGGCATTGCCCCGGGGCAAAGCACCAAATAATCATAGCTTTCCAGATAACTCTCCCCGCTAACTAGATTAGTTACCTTAACTTGTTTAGTATCTTTATAAATCTCTTTAACTTCACTTCTATTCCTTACCTCAATATTAAACCGTTGCAACATAGAGCGGGGGGTCTGGACTAAAAGGCGGTTTCTTTTATTGATAGTCCCATTAATATAATAAGGTAAACCACAATTGGCAAAAGAAATATCCTCACCCCGCTCGAACATTATGATTTGAGCATCCTCATCAAGCCTTCTCAAGCGGGCAGCAGTACTAGCTCCGGCGGCTACTCCGCCTACAATAACAACTTTACTCATAAATATCCTGATACAGCATCATTAGCCTAAGCTGCTGATGCCAACCAGTAATTCACCGCCTTTCTTAATATATTTAAAAAATAATTAAAGCAACATTTCATACTATAAATCTATTACTTAATAAAAACTTTTTCAAGAAATAGGTATAAGGCGAGCAGGATAATACCCCTTCTCGCCTTATAGCCTACCCGAATCTAACGGCTTTTTAAATTCAAATACCAAAATATTATGAGGATCTAATTTTTTAAGGGCCGCTAGTTCTTCTGCAATGGGAGGCTCCATTACCTGGAACTTCAGTTCCCATTTCCGCCTACTCCCAGAAGCATTTCAGCTTGGATAAGCATTGTTTTATTTATGCTCTAAATTTAATCCATTTCCCAGCCCATAATTGTGCATCCTCTTTCATCGTCTTGAAGCCATACGACATGCACAGGTGCATCATGAGGAACCTTTTCTATTTCGCCATAGTTGACAAGGCGGCCAAAAACACGCGGCCCTTCGTCCAGGGTTACAGAGCATATGGCAATGGGAAGATATTCTTTGATATCTGGATGAAACGCGAATCGTCCTTCCACATGGGAATAAATTTTACCATGCCCTGAAGCCTCTTTCCACTCCACATCCATGCTGCCGCAATGCTGGCAAATAATAGCCCCAGGCCAGAAATATTGGTCACAGCTATTGCAATGTGGTAAAACAAATTTTTGTTCATTATGAGCAGTCTCATAAAAGATATTATTATCAGAACTAGTTCTAAGATCATAAGGCAGTTTTACTTTTAATACTTGAGTCATTCTTATTTCCCCCTTTCTAAAATAAGAGTTTCGTTGCTTTGATAAAAGCCGCCGTTATCCGATACAATCATGAATTCAGGAAGTTTTGTACCAGGCAGGACACCCAACTGACGTTCTCCACAACGCTGGGACATCTGCATCACAGCCTCAGCTATGGGAGTCAATCCCATATAGTAGCCTTCCGAAAGCAGCCCACCGCCGGTGTTTACCGGGAATGATCCGCCGGGGCCTATGTTCTCAACGGTTAAGAAATCACGAGCTTTTTTCTTTTCGAAAAATCCATAATCACCCAGGGTCGCCTCAACCGTATAAGTATAGCAGTCATATATCTGGGCTGCGCCTATATCTTTTGGCTCCAGTCCGGCCATCTCAAAAGCTGCACGTCCAGCAATAGCAGCACTGCTGGCAGGATCACCCGGAGTAAGCTGCCAGCCCTTGGCAGTATCATTGGCACTGCCATATCCGCGGATCATGATCGGCGGATTCTTAAGTTCTCTGGCCCGCTCTGTGGTAGTAATGATTATTGCGCGGCCACCATCGGTTGATGCAGTTGCATCCAAAGCACGAAACGGCCATGAAAGAAACGGAGTTTCCATGTAGTCTTCTTTGGTCAAAGGCTTCTTATAGTGAATAGCATTAGGATTCAGATTGGCCCATTGGCGATGTGCAACAGCTATCTCCGCCCATAAATCAGGTCCGGTTCCGTGTTCATGCATAGCACGACTAGCGAACATAGCATAGTTAGAGAAAGCTGAAATATTTCCGTAAGCGGCATACTCATCATAAGGCTGGCTGCTAAACAGGTCAATTTCATCTGTCCAGGTACGGCGGCCAGTTCTGCCACTCTCAGCAAATACGATAAGAACATAATTACATGTTCCGTTCTCAATAGCACCTATTGCTTTATTGATATTAGTCCGATAGCAGTAAGCTTCTTGGCTTAAAAATTTGGGACGTATCCCCAGACTGTAGGTTATTACGTTGGCTGTATGATGCATGGCATCACCGGGTAAAATGGGGAAATCGCGGTAAAGGATTAAACCATCTATATCATCCTTTTTTAGTCCCGCATCATTAATTGCGTTCATGGTCGCTTCGAGATAAAAACTAGCTGCAGAGCGTCCAGGAACTTTCCCTTGTGGTGTATAACCTACACCTACAATGGAATACTTGTTTCTTAAATCTGTACGATTCATAAATAAAGCCCTCCTTGCTTATTATTTAACTATGGGTTTCATCTTCACTGCCTTTTATTAACTCTTTTATTCCGCTCATACTTTAATTTAGGCCGTTCTTTTTGCATTGAATAATTACTCCGGCATTATTCAATACTGTTTAGAATGCTTTGATTTAAACAAAATGCAATTAACATGCCAGAAAACTGTTTGGAAAGCATTTCTTTTATATTTGCCGGTAAAGAGCTTAATCTAGTGTTTTAAGAGGACTTACTTTAATGAGCAGGGGGACTAATGTTTAGGTGAGGATAGCATTAAATGTTCAATTTTTATAAAAAGTGTCAGTTTTCTAAACATATTTTTATAACAACTGACACTTTTTATTTTTTAGAGGTTAAATTAATATTAGTGGTCCGAACTAGATTACAAAAAGAATCACATAGAATAGGGCCATAGTAACCACACCAATTGGCAGTCCAATTTTGGCCCATTCGGTACTGGTAATTTTTAACTTGGATGCGGATATGATATTAGGTATATTACCGGGGATTAGCATGCCTCCGGCAATTATTAAGCCCATTAGGATGGCTTCTATTTGCAGTACACTCATTTTATCACTAATTTCTGCTGCGGCTAAGGTAGCATTATCTAGTACGGCGGAAATGGTATTTACCCAGTATAGGATTCTGTAATCCAGGTTTAGTATGTAGGCATCTATTATGGGTTTAAACCCTTCTCCTAAGAAGGTTAAGGCCATAACGAAAAGATAAACTTTTAAGGCTCTTATGATTATACCTTTCCAATTTTCTTCTTCCATTTCCGGTTCTTCTATAGCTTCATCAACGGTAGCAGCTAATCCTTTTTGGGTCAGGTCTTGTTGACCACGCATAGCCCAGGCCGTATATGCTGCACCTAGGATACCAAATGCTATTACGCCAGGAATTATGAATCTGCCTAGTAATCTTAGCAAATAGAAGAAGTCTTCATTTAGTTTAGCTATAGTTATAGTGGA
>JAEWZB010000017.1 GCA_023395515.1 Bacillota bacterium | reverse complement strand
GTTTACCTCAAATTGAAAAGATTAGTTTAGTCCAAGAATATAACCCGGAAAATACGGGAATATATAGCCAAATTAATGCGGCAATTGCCCATGATTATATTGATAAACAAATGTTTAAAATTCTTCTCGACATGCTTACCGTTTTGGTTATATCTATATTTTTTATGATCGAACTTACTTTATTGGCCGTAATAATTATGATTAGAGGGTCTAAAAAATTATCTGGTCAGCCATCTGCTATTAACTATAAAACTAGTCACGGCTTAGTCAGAGGACTTACCTTTTTTATTAGTTTATGTACATATATGTCTTTAACTTTTGTTCCGATTGTAATGAATAACCTTTACCAGCATATGGGAGTATTACCTAAAGATGTGGTGCTAGGATTGCCCCTTTCCGCCGAAATGTTGGGAGGGATATTAGCCATCATATTGGCTGGTTGGTCAATTAATAAAAAGGGCTGGCGCAGCATATTTTATATAGGTGCTTTATTCCTGATGGCAGGTAATTTAATATCAGGACTTAGTTTTAGTGCCTTGATCTATGTTTTGTCCCGGGGTATAGCCGGGTTAGGTTTAGGTCTTATATTAATGGCCATACGCAGTTTAGTAGTTTCCTTACCGGAAAATAATATGGCTATTGCCCAGTTTTCCGCCGGTTCTATTGCAGGGTTAAACTGCGGGGTAGTTATTGGGGGGATGTTAGCCGACCGGGTTGGTTATGAGACGGTTTTTTATTTAACCGCCATCCTGGCCATTATTCCGTTACTTTTTGTTAAACAATTAATGAGTAAATTTGAAATAGAAACCCGGGAAACTAGTGACATTAAGGCTTGGAGCAAGTTCGTTAATTTTATTGCCGATAAAAGGGCTATTCTGTTTTTATTATGTATTTTTATACCTTTTTTTATTAGCGGAGCATTTTTAGATTACTATTTTCCTTTGTTTGCCTCCAGTAATGATTTGTCCCAGAGTGATATAAGCCGGGGTTTTCTTTTAAATGGTCTTTTTATAATTTATTTAGGACCGTTTCTAACCAGATATGTTACGGAAAGGTTTGGTAATACCAAGGGATTGATAGCCGCTATGTTTATTGTGGCCTCGGCCTTATTAACCTTTGTATTTTTCGGCAGTGTTGCCGCAGCTTTTATGACCCTTATTTTATTAGGTATTGCCGAAAGTTTTGCTATTTCTTTAAAGACTACCCATTTCTTAAATTTAAAAGGAATCAAAGATTTACAAATCAATGAAGGCATAGCTTATTTTAGCGGGATGGTGAATTTAAGCAGAATGGCTGGACCCATAGTATATGGACTGGCTTTATCATTAGGTATGCGACTGGGGGTGGGATTAATTTCACTCGGAATCTTGGTACTGTTAATAGTATTCATTTTTTCTAATAAGTTTCAAAGAACATATAGTAATATTTCGGAAACATAATGTTCTGTGTAACAAATTTTTGAAGAAAGGTCTTTTAAAATGAATCAAAAGTTAATGATATCGATTTTACTTATGGTTTCGTTAGTTCTGTTATCGGGATGCTCTAGTAATGACTTGGCAGTATTAGCTCAGCAACGGGAAAAAAATGCCGGTCAGAAGGATAGCATTATTATTGGAGTGCCGGTTCCTCTTAGTTTTGCTCAGGAAAATACCAAATTCTTAAAAGGAATAGATATGGCTTTGGAGGATATCAATTCTGCAGGGGTTAATGGTAAAAAAGTTGAACTGAAAATTGCCGATGACGAAGGAGTTTTTAAAACTGCCGTTGATATTGCTCAAGAATTTAGTGAAGATACCCGCATGATAGCAGTAATTGGGCATTGGTATTCCGATATATGTATACCCATATCAAATATCTATGAGCAAGCAGGTATGGTGACAATAGTACCTACGGTTTCCAATCCTGAGTTAACCGAAAAAGGATATAATTATATATTTCAAAGCATTGTCAATGATAAAAAAATTGCTAAAGAAATGTGCACCTATGCTAAAGATCAGGGTTATAAAAATATTGTAATTTGTTATGAAGAAAGTTCTTACGGTAAAAATTTAGCCGATGCCATAGAAAAAGAAGCCCGGGAAAACAAAATTAAAATTGTGGACCGAACCTCAGGCTTGCTAACCGAGGAACAGTTTAAAAAAGCCCATGATAAGTGGAAAGCTTTAGAATTTGATGCCATGCTTTTAGCTCTTAATATGCCGGAAGGCGGAGATTACATAAAGGCTTTAAGAGCTATGAACAAGGATGCGGCCATATTATCTGCGGACGGCTTGGATGTAGAGAATTTTATTGATGCTTTAGGGCCGGATGCTGAGGGAGTTGTGATTATTACTACCTATAGTCCCTGGAATGAACAAGCTAAATTAAAACAATTTACTAAAAGATATCAGGAAAAATATAATGAAGAGCCAGATGTATGGGCCATACAAGGCTATGAATCACTGCAAGTCATTGCCCATGCCATAAGGCAGACTGAGAGTTATTCACCGGCAGTATTAGCCGATTATTTACGTAATATGGAACCATGGCAAAGTATTTCTGGAGAAATTGGTTTCAACGAATACGGAGAAATTGAGGGTAGAGGGATTTACAAAAAAATGGTGGCTGATGGTCAGTTTGAGTATATTGATTGAAACTAATTACTTAAAGGAAGGAATAAGTTTATGTCAGAAAACAAGCTTTTTAGAAAAATATCTCTAGATCGCTTATCTTCTCCAGAAGAACTGGATCAGCGATTAAAAGTAGTATCACCTATAGGTTGGGTAGCTTTGCTGGCTATGGCTTTATTAATTTTGGCCGGGTTATTATGGGGATTTTTTGGCAGTATAGCCGATAAAACTGTAGGCCGGGGAATTATTATATCCAGCGGCGGTATTACCAGTGTTATTCATCATGCCAACGGCCAAATTACTGATGTTAGTGTTCTGGATGGAGACTATATTGAAAAAGGTGAAGTCCTGGCCAGGATAGAACAAACTGAACTTATTGAAGAAATTAATAAAGCTAAAAGAGACCTGGCTGCGGCTCAGGCTATAGATTTAGATGATATTCAGTTAAACAACAGTAAATTAAATTACAATATATATGGAAAAATTGGTGAAATTTATCGGGATTATGAAAAAGCCCAAGCTAATTTGGAAACCCAAAGAACTTACTATGCTAACCAAAAAGCGCAAGCCGAGTATGAGTTAGAAGCAGCCCGGATTCAATATGAGGAAAGCCGGGAAAAGTTTACGAATTATAAGGTTTTGTATGAAAATGGGGCAGTTTCCCAAAATGAATTTACTAATGCGGAGCGGCAATTGACAGTTCATGAATTAGCCTATAACAACAAAAAACAATATTTAAATGAATTATCTTTATCTCAGCTTCAGGAAGTAGAAGCTAATTTCGCCGCGCAAGAACAGTGGTTTAAGGACGTTATTACGGTTTCCATACTGGATTTAGAAAATAATATTGCCAAACTGCAGCGGGATTTAGCTAATAATAGTGAAATTGTAGCTAATGTATCAGGCCGGGTATTGGAACTGCGGGTTAAAAAAGGGGATATCGTACAAGCCGGTAGTGTAGTATGTACTATTGCCGAAGAAAAAGGGAACACCGAATCACTGGAAGCAATTGTTTATGTACCGGTAGAAAAAGGGAAAAGAATTATGCCGGGTATGGAAGTGAATGTGTCTCCCAGTACAGTTAAAAAAGAAGAAAACGGCTTTATGCTGGGCAATGTGGTATCTGTTTCCAAATATCCCGCTAGTGCCCAAGGCATGATGCTTACATTAGGTAATAGTGAATTGGTGCAGCAATTATCGGGAGATAGTTCGCCTTTGGAGGTCAGAGTGGAGTTAGTTATGGATAATAGTACCGTAAGCGGTTATAAATGGTCTACTCCTAATGGACCGCCTATTGTCATAGATGGGGGGACATTTTGTATAGGAGAGGTAAAAGTTGAGCAAAAAAGGCCTATTAGTATGGTAATACCCTTTATTAAAAAGCTTCTGCCCATCTAAAATGACTAGATTTAGAGGTGATAACTTTGCAGGCTGGAAAGCAACGAAAAAAAGTCCCATCTATATTACAAATGGAGGCAGTGGAATGTGGTGCCGCATCCCTGGCCATGATTTTTGCTTATTATAAAAAGTATTTGCCCTTAGAGCAGTTAAGAGTCGACTGCGGAGTTACCCGGGACGGGGTGAAGGCTAGTAATATTTTGAAAGCAGCGCGCCGGCACGGTTTCCAAGCTAAGGGATTTAGAAAAGAACCGGCGGAATTGAAAAACATGATACTGCCGGCTATTATTCACTGGAATTTTAATCACTTTGTAGTCTTAGAAGGATTTGGCAAAGATCAAGTATATATTAATGATCCGGGCAGTGGTCCCCGCACCGTTTCGGAAGAAGAATTCGACTTAGCTTTTACCGGGGTGGTTTTAACTTTTGAACCAACTCCTGAATTTCAACCCAGTGGTAAAAAGAATAACTTTATCAGCTCTTTAAGTGATTGGCTGGCCGGTTCTAAAGTAGTCATCATTTACTTAGTTATAATTGGCTTGCTTATGGTCATACCTGGTTTAATTGTTCCGGCCTTCAGCAAAATATTTATTGATGATATTTTACTGGGAGGCAAAGTTGATTGGCTAAAGCCTTTGCTTTGGGGAATGGGAACCGTAGTCATATTGCAGGCCATATTGACCGGGCTGCAGCAGCATTATCTGTTGAAAATGGAAACTAAAACTGCGGTCAGTAATGCGGGTAAGTTTTTCTGGCATATTTTCAGGTTGCCGGTAGAATTTTTCCAGCAACGTTCGGCCGGAGATATTGCCAACCGCATGCAAAGCAATGATCAGGTAGCCGCCTTTTTATCCCGGGAACTGGCCGAAACGGCTATTGGTCTTTTAACCATAATATTCTATTTTGTGGTTATGCTGCAATATAGTGTAGTCCTGACTTTAATATCATTATTGGTGGCCGGCTTAAGTATTGCTTATTTGTTTTATTCATCGAATAAAATTGAAACTTTAAATAAAAAGCTGTTGCAAGATCAAGGCAAGGTAATGGGGTTTTCAGTTTCGGGCTTATATATTATAGAAACTTTGAAAGCTTCGGCATCAGAGTCAGATTTTTTTGCCAAGTGGTCAGGCTATCATGCTAAAGAAATCAACTCTCAACAAAGTCTGGGTAAAACCGCGCAAGTATTATTACAATTGCCGGAGTTTTTAAGTGAGTTTGCTAATGTAATTGTCTTATTCGTAGGAGGACTTATTATCATTAGCGGTAACTTAACTATTGGTTCCTTAATTGCTTTTCAGGGACTTTTAGGCAGTTTTATGAATCCGGTTAACGGGCTTACCCAAATGGGTATGAAGATGAAACAGGTGCAAGGTGATATTAACCGTCTGGAAGATGTTTTTAAATATAATATTGATGAAAATGTCGGCCGCATAGTAGAAGTAGCAAATGAAGAAGAAGCTTATCAAAAGCTGGAAGGCTACATAGAAGTTAAGGATTTATCGTTTGGTTATAATCCCTGGGACCCACCCCTGATTGAAAACTTTAGTCTTAGCTTAAAGCCGGGCTCAAGAGTGGCCCTGGTGGGCGGTTCCGGGAGCGGAAAAAGTACTATTGCCCGCTTGATTACCGGAATTAATAAACCCTGGTCAGGTCAGATACTATTTGACGGAAAATCTAGAGAGAATTTGCCCCGGAGCGTAATTACCAATTCTATGGCGGTAGTCGATCAGGATATAACTATGTTTGATGGAACTATCAAAGAAAACTTAACTATGTGGGATACTACTATTTCTGAATTTAATATGATTAGAGCGGCTAAAGATGCTTGTATTCATAATGATATAACCATCCGAGACAAGGGTTATGACCATAAAGTAAGCGAAGGCGGGACTAATTTTAGCGGTGGTCAGCGCCAAAGACTGGAAATTGCCCGGGCTTTAACCGGGAATCCATCCATTATCGTTTTAGATGAAGCAACTAGTGCTTTAGATGTGCATACTGAAAATCTGGTGGATGAAAATATTCGGCGCCGGGGTTGTACTTGCATAATTGTGGCCCATCGCTTAAGTACCATTAGAGATTGTGATGAAATTATTGTTATGGAGCGGGGCAAAATTGTGGAACGTGGCACCCATGATGAATTAAAGAATGCTAATGGACTTTATGCCCAACTAATTAGTGCTTAAAAAACTCGAAAGAGAGGTTCTTACTTTGAGTTTTATTGACCGTTTGCAATATACCCTAATACCAGCCGAAGGTAATAAGCCTTTACTTCTGACCCAGGCTAAAACTTGGCTGGTAAAAGAAGGCAAGCTGGATATTTTTATTACCAAAATTATTGATAATGATACAACTGGTAGTAGAAATTACCTGTTTTCCATGGAAAAAGGAGATATCATCTTAGGCATCGACCCTATAACGGTAAATGAAGGTGATTTTGGCCTCTTAGTGGGAGGATATACCGGTACGGAATTACTGGAATTTGATAAAGAACAAATGGCTGGCCTTATCAATGAAAAAGATAGTGAAATAGACGATTTATTAAAGATTTGGATTAATAAATGGAAGAACCGGGGCATTAAAACAGATAAGACTATAGATGGGGATATTTTAAGTTCTGAACAACTGGCGGATTATAACCGCGATGTTTTCCAGCAGGCTTTGGAAATGCTGCTGGGGGAAAATAGAAATGAATTATTAAGAAATAAAATCAAAGCAGAACAAGATAATTCCCATATGCATAGTGGTTTAAAGAGATTAATGAACACCTTAAACTTAAAAGAAAAAGATAGTCGGGAAACTGAAGAATATTTTTTAGACAACTTACTTTTTAAAGCTTGTGCAGCGGTAGGACAATCAAAAAAAATTAATATAGTGCCATCATATGGTTTAAAAAAGAATAATCCGGAATCAAAAGATCTTTTAGGCGCTATTGCTCAAGCTTCACAAATCAGAATCAGGCAAATTATTTTAAAGGATAACTGGTGGAAAGAAGATAATGGGGCCTTGTTGGCTTATAAGGAAAAAGACGGACAACCGGTGGCCTTATTACCCGTTTCTCCTACCAAATATGATTTATATGACCCGTATGATGAAAGTCGGATTAGAGTAGATAACCAAGTAGCGGAAACCCTTAAAGGGCAAGCCTATACCTTTTACCGTCCTCTGCCCGCCAAAGTAATAGGTTACAAAGATCTCTTAAAGTATTTGGCTGATGGAATTTGGAAATTGGATGCAGTTACGGTATTAGTTATGGGTATTTTAGGGGGCTTATTAGGAGCCTTAACCCCTATTGTAACCGGCATTATTTTTGACAGTGTTATTCCTGATGGGGAAAGGTTATTGTTGACCCAGATAGGCTTTTTATTAATTGCTATTGCAGTTACTACCTTTGCCTTTAATTTAACCAGATCTTTAGCTATGCACCGAATTGAAGGAAGAACTGAAGCTGATTTGCAAGCGGCTATTTGGGATCGTTTGCTTAGTTTGCCGGTGCCTTTTTTCAAGGATTATACGGCCGGCGAATTGTCGGGCCGGGCTATGGGGATTAGCCAAATCAGGAGTATCCTCTCCGGGGCAGTGGCTAATACCATGATTTCAGGAATTTTCTCCATATTTTATTTAATTCTGTTGTTCTACTACAGTTGGAAGCTAGCCCTTATTTCTACCCTGATAGTAGTAGTGGTAATGGCCGTATCACTATTATTTGGTTTTCTGCAAATCAGATATGAACGGCAATTAATTGATTTGAATAATACCCTTTCCGGTAAAGTTTTTGGTTTACTGACCGGGGTAAGTAAAATAAAAACCTCGGGAGCGGAGAAAAGGGCTTTTAATAATTGGGCCCGTGATTTTAGCCAAGTACGGGATGTTACCTATAGAAAAGAGAATTTAGGCAATAAAATGGCAGTTTTTAATTCCACAGTTAACATCATTGCTACCGGAATTATATTTTTTGCCATGATAAAAATGTCGGGAGTAAATTTGGGAGCCGGAAAATTTATTGCGTTTAATTCAGCTTTTTCC
>JAEWZB010000110.1 GCA_023395515.1 Bacillota bacterium | reverse complement strand
GGTCAACACCGAGGGATTAAGAAAAAGACTGGCTACTTATGGTTCGGTTTTTCAGACTACTACCGATACGGAAATCGTAGCTAATCTTTTAGCCCGGTATTCCCAAGACAAATTAGAAGATGCTTTAACCAAGTGCATGATTGATTTAAAAGGAGCCTTTGCTTTAATAATTATGACGGAAGACTGCTTAGTAGGAGTTCGTGACCAAATGGGGGTCCGGCCTCTAGTTTTAGGCGAACTGCAAGGTAATTATGTCTTAGCTTCAGAAACGGCTGCTTTTGATACTATAGGAGCGACCTTTATAAGAGATGTTAAGCCGGGAGAAATAGTAGTCATAGATAAGGATGGTTTACGTTCTATTCAGACTTCTACCCCGGAAACCTGTGCCCATTGTATTTTTGAATACATTTATTTTGCCCGTCCTGACAGCAGAATTGATAGCATAAATGTTTACAAAGCCAGAAGAGATTTAGGCCGGCAATTAGCCCGGGAATGTGAAATAGATGCAGATTTAGTTATATCCGTACCTGATTCCGGGACAGCATCGGCCTTGGGCTATGCTGAGGAAGCGGGACTGCCCTTTGAAGAAGGATTAATGAAAAACCGCTATATAGGGCGTACTTTTATACAGCCCACCCAGCAAATGCGGGAAATAGGAGTCCGGCTGAAATTAAATGCCATCCCGGAAATTGTTAAAGGCAAAAGGCTGGTTATGGTAGATGACTCGATTGTGCGGGGCACAACCAGCAGGAAACTGGTGCATATGCTAAGGGCCGCCGGGGCTACCGAGGTGCATATGTTAGTGGCCTCTCCTCCTACTAAGTATCCGTGTTTTTACGGAATTGACACCTCTAGCCGGGAAGAATTAATTGCTAATACTATGGATGAAAAGGCTATAGCGGAATTTATCGGAGCGGACAGCTTGTATTATATAAGCCCGGAGGGGATGCTAAAAGCCCTGGAGCATGATGAGGATTTCTTCTGTACCGCCTGCTTCAGCGGGAATTATCCCATCGAAATTGACTAATACTTTAAAAGGATTGGGCAACCAATCCTTTTAAATAAGTTTAAATTATTAATTTCATTCCATTGTAAAAAGGAATTATTCGTTGGTTGAATGTATAAATATTTCGTCACCGAACTTCGCATGGGAAACACCATCCGCTCAGCTTTGAGCCGAAAGGGGTACCGGGCCAAATGCGCATCCGTGCTCAGTGGCCCTCTCGCCCATCCTTGGGCTCGCCCCCTTTCGACTCTTCGCTTTCGCGGGGTGTTTCTACCATGCTACGTCCAACGGCTCCTACATATTTATACATTCAACATGATTAAATTGAGGTTTTCACAGTGGAGTCAAAATTAAGAATTAAAAATTACACTTGCGGAGGTAAGTATGGATAATAAGATGAGTTATAAAAAGGCCGGGGTTGATATTGATGCGGCTAATCAATCGGTGGCTATGATTAAAAAGTGGGTAGGTATGACCAAAAGGCCGGAAGTGTTAACCGATATTGGTTCTTTCGGAGGATTTTTTGCTTTAAATAACGCCAAATATAAAGAACCCATTTTAGTATCAGGAACTGACGGGGTAGGGACTAAGCTTAAAATTGCCCAATTAATGCAGGTACACGATACTGTAGGTATAGATTTAGTAGCTATGTGTGTCAATGACATATTAGTACATGGGGCAGAACCGCTATTTTTCTTGGATTATATTGCTTTAGGCAAGTTAGAACCAGAGTTAGTGGAAAGCTTAGTCAAAGGGGTTAGCTTAGGGTGTGTAGAGGCAGGTTGTGCTTTAATCGGGGGAGAGACGGCAGAGATGCCCGGCTTTTATAAAGCCGAAGAATACGATTTAGCCGGATTTACGGTAGGGGTAGTTGATAAAGCAAGATTAATTAACGGAGATAGCATAGAAGCAGGAGATATTCTTATTGGTTTGCCTTCTACCGGCCTGCATTCCAATGGTTACTCTTTAGCCCGCAAGGTGTTACTCGAAGAAGCCGGCTTAAAATTAGACCAATATATAGATGATTTTGCCCAAACTTTAGGGGAAGAGCTGCTTACTCCTACCCGTATATATGTAAAAACTATTTTAAGTTTAATTGAGGAAGCCGAAATAAAAGGTATGGCTCATATTACCGGAGGAGGTATCCCGGAAAATTTACCCAGGATTTTGCCGGCGGGATTAGGAGCCCAAATAGATAAAGCGGCTATAAACATACTCCCTATTTTTGACCTGATTGCCAAGCTAGGCCAGGTAGATAGTGATGAAATGTTTAGAACTTTTAATATGGGCATAGGACTCATATTAGCTGTTGCTCCACATCACTGTGATAAAGTATTAAATTGCTTGCGTATTAAAGGAGAAAAGCCTATAGTAATAGGGAGGATATGTAAAGATGAGGAAAGGGTTATTATTAAATGAAGCAAGTTATAAAGCCAAAACGGTTAAAGCTTGCCCTTATGGCTTCAGGAAGAGGCAGTAATTTTGAAGCCCTATCTGCGGCAATTGACCGTAAAGATTTAGATGCGGAAATAGTAATAGTAATCAGTGATAAGGAAAATGCTTTAGCTTTGGATAAAGCCCGAAAGCGGAATATACCAGCAGTATATGTTAATCCCCGGGACTTTGCCACCTTTGATAAATATGAAGAACATTTAGTAAAAATACTTAAAGAATATGATATAGATATAGTAGTTTTAGCCGGCTATATGCGTTTAGTGGGCCTTACTTTTTTACATAATTTTAAAAACCGGGTAGTAAATATTCATCCTGCCTTACTGCCTGCCTTTAAAGGCTTACATGCCCAAAAACAAGCTTTAGATTATGGAGTAAAATATACCGGGTGTACTGTTCATATAGTTGATGAAGGAATGGATACCGGTCCTATTATTATGCAATCAATAGTTCCGGTTTATCTTGATGATACCGAAGAAATATTAAGCAGCCGCATTTTGCAGGAAGAGCATCAAATATACTGGAGAGCTCTGCAGCTTTTGGCGGAAGGCCGTATATATATAGAGGGACGTCAAATAATTATTGCCGAAAAAGACGAAGAAGGAGGAATTGTTTATGCCTAGAGCACTGATTAGTGTTTCCAATAAAAATGGGGTAGTCGAATTTGCCAAAGGTTTAGAAAACTTAGGCTATGAAATCATTTCTACCGGAGGAACTTATAATACTTTAAAAGAAAATGGCATTAAAGTAACACCGGTTGCGGATATAACCGGATTCCCTGAAATACTGGACGGAAGGGTTAAAACTCTTCACCCCGCGGTGCATGGAGGTATTTTAGCTAAAAGAACCCCCGAGCATTTAGCACAATTAGATAAAAATGAAATCACCCCCATAGATATTGTAGCGGTAAACTTATATCCATTTCGTGAAACTATAAGTAAGCCTGAGGTGACTTTAGCTGATGCCATTGAAAATATTGATATCGGCGGGCCTACTATGGTTAGAGCCGCCGCCAAAAATTTCGCTCATGTAGTTATTGTAGTTAACCCGGATAAATATGCCGGGGTTTTAGATGAGCTTAAGGCGGCCGGAGAAGTAAGCTATGCAACCCGTTTTGCTTTAGCTTTAGAAGCTTTTAGCCATACGGCCTCTTATGACGCGATGATCAGTTCTTATCTGGCTGGATTGCAGGGAGTTAAGTTCCCGTCCGCCATGGTGGTAGCCGGGGAAAAGGTTTATGACTTAAGGTATGGGGAGAATCCCCACCAGAAGGCCAGTTTTTATAAGTTGGCTAAACCGGGTCTAGGCTTACCCGATGCCAAACAGCATAATGGCAAAGAGCTTTCCTACAATAATATTATAGATACCCAGGCAGCTTGGGAGATAGTAAAGGAATTTAAAGAGCCGGCTTGTGTAATTATTAAGCATACTAATCCTTGCGGAACAGCTACCGGCACTACATTGGAGGAAGCCTATGAAAAAGCTTTCAATGCCGACCCGGTTTCAGCTTATGGCGGAATTATTGCCTTTAACCGCCCTGTAGATAAAATGACGGCGGGGAAAGCTGCTGAACCATTTATGGAAGTGATTATTGCTCCGGGTTATGCTGATGAGGCTCTGGCTATTATGCAAACCAAGAAGAATTTAAGAGTTTTAGAATTAGCTATAGATGATAGTAATGAACTGTCAGTGAAAAGTGTAGAAGGCGGTTTTGTAGTGCAGGAAACAGATAGCGGAGGGGTTACCGCGGATGACTTACAAGTGGTAACGGAAAAGAAGCCAACCTCTAAGGAAATAGAAGAACTGCTTTTTGCCTGGAAAGTAGTAAAACATGTAAAATCCAATGCCATAGTAATTGCTAAGGACGGACAAACCCTAGGAGTTGGAGCCGGCCAAATGAATAGAGTAGGTTCAGCCGGAATTGCCCTGGAACACGGGGGAGAAAAATGCCGGGGGGCCGTTTTAGCTTCCGACGCATTTTTCCCGTTTAAAGATACGGTGGAACTGGCGGCCCGTTATGGGATAAAAGCTATTATCCAGCCCGGCGGTTCAGTCCGGGATGAAGAAAGCATTCAAGAATGTGATAAAAATGGCATAGCTATGGTTTTCACCGGTATGCGGCATTTTAAACACTAGAATAGTTATAGCGGGAGGTAAGTAATGGGTAAGAAGGTTTTAGTAATTGGGTCCGGGGGGCGTGAACACGCTTTAGTTTGGAAATTAGCCCAAAGCCCTAGGGTAGATAAATTGTATGCTGCTCCCGGAAATCCTGGTATAGCTCAATTAGCAGAATGTGTAGATATACCCGTAGAAGATACAGAGGCTTTATTAAGTTTTGCCCAAGCTAAGGGGATTGATTTAACCGTGGTTGGTCCGGAAATTCCTTTGATGTTAGGCATAGTAGATAAATTTAGAGAAGCCGGTTTAAAAATATTTGGACCTACTCAAGCTGCGGCCCGGCTGGAAGGAAGTAAAGTCTTTACTAAAAATTTATTTAAAAAATATAATATTCCCACCGCTGATTACCAAGTATTTAATGAAATAGAGGCCGCCCGCCAATATGTAAGCGAATATATGCAGCCAGATAGAAAAGTAGTGATTAAAGCGGATGGATTAGCTGCCGGTAAAGGAGTAGTAATTGCTGCTAACCGGGAAGAAGCCTATCTGGCTTTGGATAGTATGCTCTTAGATAAGAGCTTTGGCAGTGCGGGAGATAATATTGTTATTGAGGAATTTTTAGAAGGTGAAGAAGTCAGTGTTTTTGCGGTAAGTGATGGACAAAATTATATAACCCTGATCTCGGCTCAAGACCATAAAAGAGTTTTTGATAATGATGAAGGTCCTAACACCGGGGGAATGGGGGCTTATGTAAACCCTCCTATATATAATGAAGATTTACATAGAGAAGTGGAAAAGCTTATTTTAAGTCCGGTAGTTGATGCCATGCAGCAAGAAGGACATCCTTTTACCGGGGTATTATATGCCGGTTTAATGATAACTGAGAAAGGCCCTCAAGTATTAGAATTCAATGCCCGGTTTGGTGATCCGGAAACCCAAGCAGTTATGCCCATGATAAAAACTGATATTATGGATATTTTTGAAAAAACCTGTGCAGGTAAGCTTAAAGGTTATCAGGTGGAGCTGGAAGCGGGAAGTGCGGTCTGTGTAGTTTTAGCTTCCCAAGGTTATCCGGGAAGTTATCCTAAGGGCATTCCTATTCAAGGCTTAGATAAGTTAAAGGAAGATACTTTAGTGTTTCATGCAGGGACTGCGGTAAAAGAGGATAAACTAGTAACTAACGGAGGACGGGTATTAGGGGTAGTATGCCGGGGAGAAAATATCCGTCAAGCTTTAGATAAAATTTATGGACAAATTAGCCATATAGAATTTGCCGGTATGCATTATAGAACTGATATCGGTAAGAGGGCGATAAAGTAGAGGTACGGGGATGGTTCCATTTTTTACGGAAGGAGGCTTAAGATGATTACTTTGGAGACAGTTAAGAATAGCACCAGATTACATGAATATATGACCCGGGGCAACACTTACATTGGTAATATGGGAGCTATTGAGCATAATGACAGTCATGCTGAGTTAACTTCGAATCTGTGCCGCAGTATTTTAGAAAAGTTAGGTTATTCTAAACGGGAGGCCGAACTAGGAGCAATAGCCGGGTATCTGCATGATATAGGCAATTTAATCAACCGTTATGGGCATGGTTTATCCGGTGCTATCCTAGCTTTTAATTTACTGCTGGATCTTAATATGGAGCCCGAGGAAATCGCCATAATTATGGGAGCTATAGGTAACCATGAAGAACATGCCCGGGGCAGCAGTGTAAATAGCATAGCAGCGGCTTTAATCTTAGCCGATAAATCGGATGTTCACCGCTCCCGGGTAAGAAAACAAGAGATATCATCCTTTACGGCCCGGGATAGAGTTAATTATGCCGTTACTGAAACTAGTATTTTAGTAGATGCCGAAAAGCACATCATAACTTTAGAAATAAAAATTGATATAACCGTGTGTTCGGTCATGGAATACTTCGAAATTTTTCTTACTAAAATGTTAATGTGCCGCCGGGCAGCTAATTATTTAGGCTGTGAATTTGAATTGTTAATAAATGATTCTAGATTGTTATAAAGGAGGATTACCATGGCTTATTCACCTAATTGGAAAGACGAACAAACCGACTTACTAGTAAAAGCATTGCTTAGCTTAAAAACCGAGGATGATGCCTACCGGTTATTGGATGATTTGTGTACTATAAGCGAAGTAAAAGCCATGGCCCAAAGATTACAAGTAGCCTGGTTATTAAAAACTAATATTACCTATAACAATATCGCTAAAGATACCGGAGCTAGTACCGCTACTATCAGCAGGGTCAAACGTTATCTCAATTATGGGGCAGATGGTTACAAAAGGGTATTAGAATGTATTAATGAGGAGAGCCAGGATGAAAAATAAAGTTATTCCCCGGGGATTAAGAGACCTGCTACCTGAGCAGGTCAAAGTAAGAAGAGAGATAGAAAAGAAGATAACTCAGTTATTTAAAGGATATGGTTTTGAAGAAGTAATTACTCCCACCTTTGAATTTTTGGAAGTTATAGAAACTGGTACCGGAAATATCCGGGAAGAGCTTTTTATGTTCATGGATAGGGAAGGGGGTATTCTTTCCCTAAGACCGGAGGGCACTGTGGCTATTGCCCGGCTGGCTGCCACCCACCTGCAAGATGCCGTTTATCCGCAAAGGTTATTTTATGTGTCTAATGTATTCCGGCATGTACAGCCCCAAAGAGCCCAATACCGGGAGTTTATGCAAATGGGAATTGAGCTTTTGGGAGCCTCAGGAGTACGGGCCGATGCAGAAGTTATTAGTATTGCGGTAGAAGCTTTGCGGACTATCGGGGTGCAAAACTTTAAGATCAGCCTTAATCAAATCGGGATATTTAATAGCCTAATAGCAGATAGCAGTATAGAAGGAGAGCAAAGAGATATTATCAGAACCTTAGTAGAGGGTAAAGACTTGGTAGAATTAACTAAAACCCTGGAAGGTATAGCTATAGATGACCAGCTTAAGGAGACTATCGGCAAGCTTCCGGTATTGCACGGAGGATTAGAGGTTTTAGAGCAAATACCTTATGTGGAGAAAAACCGTCAAGCTAGTCAGGCGGTACATGAATTAATGGAAGTTTATGCTGCTCTAAAAGCGGGCGGAGTTATAGAAGATGTAGTTTTAGATATGGGTGTTTTAAGAGGATTGGATTATTATACCGGTATCGTATTTGAAGGCTATGCGGCTGATTTAGGTTATGGCCTGTTAGGCGGAGGGCGCTATGATAACCTTATGGGGCAGTTTGGATATCCTTGCCCGGCTACCGGTTTTGCCATGGGATTAGATAGATTAGCCCTGGTTTTAGATAAAAAAGAGGAAACTAACCCTCATTTTTTAGTGGGGGGTAAAAATTATAAACAAGTAGCAAGCAAATGTGAGGAACTTAGAAGTCAAGGCTATGTAGTAGAAATGGATGTGGAAGATTTAAGTAAAGCGGAGCTGGAAGAAAAAATTAAATTAAAACCCAGCTATGAACTGATTTACATAGATTAAGGTTAGTGAAGTTAGGCGGTGGAATGAAATGCAAGATAATCTAACTATTGCCCTTTCGAAAGGAACATTACTTAAACCAACTATAAAGCTGTTTGAGGAAGCTATGCTGCCTACGGAAAACCTGGACCCGGACAGCAGGACCATGGTTTTTAATTACCCCGGGCAAAATATTAAGTATATTATGTGCCGTCCTACCGATGTCCCTACTTATGTAGAGCAAGGGGCAGCCGATTTAGGTATTGTAGGTAAAGATGTAATTGTAGAACAGGGCAAGGATGTTTATGAACTGGCTGATTTAGGTTATGGCTATTGCCGGTTTGTGGTAGCAGTACCTAAAGCCTTGGAAAACAAGCCTTTAAAAGACTTTAATTATAAAAGAGCCGCCACCAAGTTTCCAGTAGTAGCCCAGCGGTTTTTTCATAGTAAAGGACTGCAGGTAGATATTATTAAACTCCATGGCAATATTGAGCTGGCTCCTATTATGGGCATTGCCGATGTGATAGTAGATATTGTCTCAACCGGAAGGACTTTAAGAGAAAATAATTTAGTGGAATTAGAAGAAATTATGGATTCAACTACCCGCCTAATATGTAACCGGGTAAGTTATAAAACTAAACATCAAAGAATTCAGCCTTTAATTGAAGAATTTGCCAAAATTACCAAAGGAGGAATCATATCATGAAGATACGTCGCTTAAAAGCATCAACTCCTGAATTGAATAGTTTTATCCAAGCTAATTATGCTGATATGAAACAATACGAAGCGGGAGTAGCAGAAATTGAAAGATTAGTAAAAGAACAAGGAGATCAAGCCGTATTTGATTTAACTCTAAAATATGATCAGGCCTTAATAGATAAAGATACCTTTTTAGTGAGCCGGGCAGAAATAGACGAAGCTTATGAAAATGTGGATGATGAATATATTACAGCTATTCAAAATGCTATTGATAATATTACCGACTTTCATGCCCGGCAATTGAGAAATTCCTGGTTGGAACCTGATACCAAGGGCAATATTTTAGGCCAAATATTTAGACCCTTAAATAGAGTAGGGATATATGTACCCGGCGGAACGGCAGCTTATCCTTCTTCCGTATTAATGAATGCCATCCCGGCTCTGGTAGCCGGGGTGAAAGAAATAGCTATGGTGAGTCCGCCCGCTAAAAACGGAAAAATGAATCCCTACACTTTAGTAGCGGCAGCAGAACTAGGGCTTCGGGAAATTTATAAAATGGGCGGTGCTCATGCGGTATTTGCCTTAGCTTATGGAACCGAAACTGTTCCCCCCGTAGACCTGATAAGTGGACCAGGTAATATTTATGTAACTATAGCTAAAAAAATGGTATATGGTACCGTTAACATTGATATGTTAGCCGGGCCTAGTGAGATTTTAATTATTGCTGATAAAGATGCTGATCCGGAGTTCCTGGCGGCGGATATGATGTCTCAGGCCGAACATGATGTATTAGCCCGCAGTATCCTGGTTACTGATTGCGAGGAACTTATGGACCAAGTAGAAGCAGAGCTAAACCGGCAGGTAGAAAATCTATCCCGAAAAGACATTATTGAAGAAGCCCTTAATAGTTATGGAGCTTTTATATTGGCTAAAGATATAGATGAAGCTTGTCAGGTTTCTAATTTGGTAGCACCTGAACATCTGGAATTAATGGTAGAACATCCTTTTGACCTTATTAGTAAAATTGAAAATGCGGGAGCTATTTTTATGGGTAAATATACTCCGGAACCGGTAGGGGATTACTATGCCGGGCCTAATCATATTTTACCCACCGGCGGAACTGCTAAGTTCTACTCTCCGGTTACCGTAGATACCTTTATGAAAGCTTCCAGCTTAATATATTACTCCGCCGCAGGTATTAAAGAGGATGCCGATGAGATTATTAAAATAGCTACGGTGGAAGGACTGACTGCTCATGCTAATTCGGTCAGAGTCAGAAAGGGGAAATTAGGTTAATGAGTGAGAAACGGGTGGCCCTGATACAAAGGAAAACGGCGGAAACTGAAATTATGATAAAGCTGGATTTGGATGGCTCCGGTAATCCCGATATAGATACTCCCATACCTTTTCTAAATCATCTATTAACGCTTTTCACCGTACACAGCCTATGTGATTTAAGCATAGATGCCAGCGGGGATATTGAAGTTGATGATCATCATACAGTAGAAGATATAGGAATTTGCCTGGGCAAGGTTTTGCAAGAAGCCAGCGGGGATAAAAAAGGCATTAACCGATATGGAGAAGCTACCGTACCCATGGATGAGACTCTGGTAAGAGTAGTACTCGATTTATCCGGCCGAGCTTATTTAGCTTATAATTTAGAATTTACCCGTTCCCAGATAGGCGATTTAGCCACCGAAAATATAAAAGAATTTTTTCAGGCCTTAGTTAATAATGCCGGCATGAATTTACATATTGATTTAATCAGGGGTGAAAATAATCATCATATAGCCGAAGCGGCTTTTAAGGCCTTAGCCCGGGCCTTGAAAATGGCAGTTCAATATGAACCGCGTATGGAAGGGGTATGGTCTTCCAAAGGTAAGCTGTAAACCGATACCCTTCCAGTGGGTATTACGGACAGTTAGTATTGGGTAAATATAATTTTGGAGAGATGGAATATGATAATTTTTCCGGCCATAGATATTAAAGATGGTCAATGTGTAAGGCTTATTCAAGGCCGAGCGGAAGATAAGACCGTCTATTCTAATGAACCTCAGGCAGTAGCGCAGAGTTTTGTCCAAAAAGGTGCCAAATGGCTGCATATAGTAGATTTAGATGGGGCTTTTACCGGCAAACCTACTAATATAGAAGCAATTAAAACTATTGCCGAAAATATTGATATACCTTTTCAGGTAGGCGGAGGATTAAGAGATCTAGCCGGGGTAGAAATGCTGCTAGGTTTAGGGGCCTCCCGAGTTATAATCGGAACTAAAGCCGTTAAAAACCCGGATTTTATTAAGGAATTATTAGATAAATTTGGTGCTCAAAGAATTGTTTTGGGGCTGGATGCTAAAGAGAATATGGTGGCTACTGAAGGCTGGGTTAATACCTCCCCAATATCAGCTTTTGACTTTGGCTGCCAAATGAAGGAACTAGGTATTGAATATGCAGTTTATACTGATATATCCAGAGATGGGCTGCTGCAAGGCCCCAATTTCCTAGCTACCCAAAATATGACGGAGACAGGTTTGAAAATAATTGCTTCAGGTGGAGTTTCAAGCATAAATGACCTTCTAGAATTAAAAAACATGGAGGAATCAGGAGTTATAGGAGCAATTATTGGTAAAGCCATCTATGATGGGAAGATCGATTTAGTTGAAGCTATAAAAATTTCTATATAGTGGGGAAGTGTTTTTGATGGAAAAAAGAGTAATACCTTGTTTGGATGTCAAAAATGGCAGAGTAGTAAAGGGTATTAATTTCGTTAACTTGCGTGATGCCGGTGACCCGGCTGAACTGGCCGCTTTTTATGAGCGGGAAGGAGCAGACGAATTAGTTTTTCTGGATATAAGTGCCACGGTGGAGGAAAGAAAAACTATGCTGGATGTAGTGGAAAAAACTGCCCGGGTAATCTCTATTCCATTGGCGGTAGGAGGCGGCATTGGCAGCCTGGAAGATATCAGAAATGTTTTAGCGGCCGGAGCTGCAAAAGTATCCATAAATTCAGCCGCCGTAAAACAGCCGGAACTTATTAGCCAAGCCGTGCAAGAGTTTGGCAGTAAAGCCATAGTGGTGGCTATTGATGCCAACAAACCCGGAGATTATTGGGAAGTATTAATCAATGGAGGCGAAGTTGCCACGGGAATAGATGCGGTCGCTTGGGCTAAAGAAGTAGAAAAGCTGGGAGCCGGAGAAATTTTAGTTACCAGTATGGATAAAGACGGAACCAAAGATGGTTATGATATAGAACTGACTGCCGCGATAGGTGAAGCAGTAAATATTCCGGTTATAGCTTCGGGCGGTGCCGGAAACTTGGAGCATCTATATGATGGGATAGTTAAAGGCAAGGCTGATGCAGTCTTATGTGCATCTATATTTCATTTTAAGGAATATTCGATTAAAGATGTGAAAGATTATTTAAAGGAAAAAGGAGTCCCAGTAAGGTTATGATGGACAAAGTTAATTTTGATGATAGAGGCTTAGTGCCGGCTGTAATTCAGGATATTAAATCTGGGCAAGTTTTAATGTTAGCCTATATGAACCAAGAATCTCTAGCTAAGACTATAGAAACAGGCAAAACCTGGTTTTATTCCCGCAGCCGGGCAGCTTTATGGCAAAAAGGCGAAACCTCCGGTAATATCCAAGCCGTAAAGGAGCTGCGCTATGACTGTGATGCCGACACTTTATTAGTTTTAGTGGAACAAACCGGAGCAGCTTGTCATACCGGACATTACTCCTGTTTTTACCGCAATCTGAATGATGAACTGGTGGCAGAACGGGAATTTGATCTGGAGCAGGTTTATAAGGCTAAAACCGGGCCCAGCATTTTGCTGGAATTATATGAAGTAATTCAAGACCGAAAAAATAAAATGCCGGAAGGTTCTTACACTACTTATTTATTTGATAAGGGTTTAGATAAAATCCTTAAAAAAGTAGGGGAAGAAAATGCCGAAGTAATTATAGCCGCCAAGAACCGTTCCCGAGAAGAACTTACTTATGAAACTGCCGATTTGCTATATCATCTGCTGGTATTGCTAGTGGAGCAGGGAGTAGCATTAGAAGAAATATTTACCGAATTAAAAGCCCGGTCTAAGTAAGGTGTAGGGCGAAGATGTAGGGGCGGCCTTTGGCCGTCTAGGGATTAACTTACTAAGTCATAAAAAGCCAGTCTTTATGCAAGACTGGCTTTTTTATTGGGGCTGGAAGGCTGCTTTGAGTAAATATCGTCGTATTACGCGATAATCCTCCTTTAAATGTAACTATGTACAAAGGCGGCAGAGCATATTAGGGATGCTCATTTATCCCTCTGTCTCTTGCTTTTTCCTTAGGACTTCACGAAGTGAAATATAAAAGTAAAAAACTTATAATAACTATAGAGCGCAAGAAACGTTGCAAGGCTCTAAATATTTAGGAAGGTGAAATTATGATTAGCCCACAAGTATGTCCTATCAAATTCTCCCCCTTATAGTGCCGACTTTTCTATATCTACATTAACTGACACCTTAAATAACTATTAAGGTACAATTTTATAGGAAGGTGAAATTATGAATGATCCAGCATATAAAGTTGAGTGTGCTCGGATCCAAGATATTACGTCTATGTTAAATATGGAAAAGACCTATTTTGATAGTTGTTGGCACTCCGAACCTGCGGTTATTCGCGGACTAATTGAGCAAGAACCGATGATGTTTAGAGTTTGTAAGATAAATGGTAAGCTAAAAGGCTACTATTGGGTTTTCCCGCTGGAGTATTCCATCTGGAAACAGGTTATAACCGGGAAAATGAATGAAGGAAAAATGATTAAACACATCAAGTCTTTGGCTGAGCCCAATTTATATTTATATATATCCTCGGTAATAGTCGACCAAAACGATGAAATGCGTAAAACGTATACTAAAGCCTTAGTGCGTGATTTTGGCCGAAACTTTATTTTAGGCTTAAAAAAGCAAACGTCCAATATCCGTGCGGTGGGAGCAATTACCATATCTGCCGGGGGCCGACGCCTGATGGAGAAAGCCAAGTTTTCGTATAAAGGAAGCTTTAACCAATCCGGTAATATAGCAAGAACTTATGCCATTAATCATGAAAATTTATTAAAACAGGCTATGGCTTTCAGAGCGCAACGTTTAGTTAAAGCATAAGGTTTTAAGGTTTGTGTGAGCTGCACCCAGGGGGAGCCGTCCCCGGCGGGCTGTAGGCGCAAAGAAAGCCATCCGTGACGGGTGGCTTTCTTGTCAGCTCAAATATTTAAAGCGGCTCCTTATTCGGTATCCCGGAATATGGCCACACGGTTTTTTCCCTGTGTTTTGGCCATATAAAGGGCCTTATCGCTTAATCGATACAACTTATCAATATCTGTTTCCCGATTGGCAGCCACAGTGACTATGCCTATACTTACCGTATATTTTATTTCCTGCTGGGCAAACGAAGAAAGTTCTATGGCTCTTCGCAGCCTTTCCGCAACTTCCGCAGAGGTTTTTTCATTGGTTCCCGGAAGCAATATGGCAAATTCTTCGCCGCCGTATCTACCGAATAAATCATATCCTCTTAGCTGGGTTTTAACCGTAGAGGCAAAATCTTTTAAGGTCATGTCACCTATATAATGTCCATAAACATCATTAATTTTTTTAAAATCATCAATATCAATTAGTAAATAGGAAATGGGCTCTGCTTTGCGTGCAGCTAGAGAAATCATTTTTTTCGAATGCAATATAAAGGTTCTGCGGTTGAATATATTGGTTAGCTCATCAAATGTCGCTGCCTTTACGATTTCCTTATCCAATTTTTCCTTGGCCAGGAGAATGAAGCCCATACTTCCTCCTAACATTACCAGATAGAACAAAACAAACAGCCATGTATTGGCAATATTAGTTGACCATAAGGTGGTCATGAACTGTTCATAGGTAAAAGCTATATAGGCCCGGTAAAGAGAACCAACTACTGTAACACCATAAATAGCAGCTATTATTTTTTGCAGGGGTGATGAATTTTGTTTTTTTAAAAGCTTATATAAAGGTAATAATATTAAAAAGACCGTAACCAAAGATGAGGTCACAATTCTGGTATTTTCATCAGCACCAGACAAGGCTACAATATTAAAAGCAGCAATACATGTAAAAATGCAAATATTATATGCCCTGCGTATAATATGGTTATATTCCTCGATTAAAATCAAAAAGGCTATCAATTCATATCCTGCGCCCAGAAACAATAAGGAATTTCCTATATAGACTAAGAAGTCCCCCGGCACGTTATCTTTAAAGGCAACTAAGCTCCATGAAACCGACTGGAGTACTTTAGAAAGCAAAAATATATTAATCGATTTGTCTTTATTGCGTCGAACTGTATATGTAAAAATAAGCAACCCGCTTAAAAGATGCCCTAGAACCAGAACGATTAAAAGAGTCTGTATATTTATATTTGAAAAATCCATCTGAACTCCTTCAATTCATGATTTATCTAAAATAAAAGCATTTTTAGCTTACAACAATGATTTTATTTAGACAACAAAATTATATATGAATCGACTTTTGACTAGCCCTGGGAATCTAAAGAAAATCTTAAAACCTACCCCTAAACAGTACCGGGAATTTCCCGGGAAATTCCCGTGGGCTGACCAGTTCCCCTAAAAATAAAAAACATGATAGCTAAATAACTATCATGTTAAAGTCCCATTTGTTAATATATAAAATTAACTATATTCTCTTGTACGCTGAACAAGAAAATATAGTTTTTAAACATGGTGCGGATGAGAGGACTCGAACCTCCACGTCTCGCAACGCCAGATCCTAAGTCTGGTGCGTCTGCCAATTCCGCCACATCCGCGTATTTGGTACAAAAGTTATTATACCGCCTTAAACAAAATATTTCAACTGTAAGTATTAATAATTTTGAAAAATCGGCCAGAATTTTATGGAATATGCTGCATCAGCAGCAATTAATAGCGGTTTTTAAGAAAAACAGGTCAAAGGAACTATTAAATCGGTCCTTTGGCCTGCTTACTTTATTTACCAAGATAAAGATGAAAAGATTTGGGGAAATGGTAAAAACTAAAGGCAGTATTGGGGGCTAATGTTTACCAAGTGAAGGGAGTTGTCATAAGGATGGTAGAAGCCATGGTGAAAAATGCCATGATTCCCCAAGGTAATAGATTAATTAAGGTTAATATACTGATTGACGAAGGCAAAATCGCAGGTATTACCAAAGCTGTCCTGGAGCCCTTACAGGACTACTGATTTTATGTTCGCTACGCTCACTTTTTTATAATGGAGTTAAAACTCCACCTTGAATCAAGTCTTACTTTATAAATAAGGAGGCTTTAAATGGCAGGCAGACATTGTATTACCATTATTGATATGTTAAAAGATTTTATCGGGCCTGAGGCTCCCTTTAGATGTTCGGCGGGGGAAGAAATTGTTCCTAATTTACAAGAGTTAGTTAAGTTTGCCCATGAAAATAATATAAATGTGGTATTTGTGCAGGAAGCCCATAGAAGAAATGATGCCGATTTTAAAGTACGCCCGGTTCATGCGGTAAAAGGTTCGGAAGGATCTGATTTTATAAATGAGTTAAGGCCTGATGAAGAAAAAGGCGATTATATAGTACAAAAACGCCGGCATAGTACCTTTGTTTATACTGATTTTGATTTATATTTAAGGGAAGAAAAAATAGATACCGTTGTCGTTACCGGGGTATGGACTAATGTAGGTGTACGTGAGACTGCCTCTGATGCACGTTTTAGAGCCTATGACGTTATTGCCATTAGTGATTGCTGCGCTTCCGCAACTTCTCAGATGCATGAAGCCGGACTGGTGGATATGGCACTATTTGCCGATGTTATGACTTTAGATGAGTATATGAAAAACTATAAGAAATAGTTAGTCTTTAAAAGGAGCCCCGGCATGGGGTTTAAGACAACATATAAATTGGCTGGAAGAGCAGCAGCGGCTCCTAAAAATCAAAAAGGAAATTATTTATAGGGGTTAGGTTACACTTATTGCAGGGGAGGGAAGCTAAGCATACTCTTTTCCTTCCATTGCGGGCCGGTCTTAAGGTTTTGGTAGGCATAGGTTTTTCATACCTACACCAGTTTAAATAAACTTGCCCGCTTTAGAAACCGCGGAGGCGTTTTCTTTTATTTAAAGTGCCGGGTATTATAAGTGAACTTGTAAGCTTAGGGGATTTCTTTTCGCCTTTCCCCTTCATTCCAGCAAAAGGTATGCTCATCTTCCCAGTTATTACTCCTCACCCCTAACGTCCCAAATCACAAGGCGCTAATTTTTCTCAAACGAGGGTCATGGGAAGCCAGGAATATATCGGCGCGAGATTTTATGCTGGGCAGGCTAATTAATTGGGGATTTATTAGATTAGCCTTTTCTTCCGCCATTAATTTCGCATATACGGTTGATTTAACTTCTTCATCCCAGAAAAATTTGGAATCAGCCTGGAGGCGGAATTGCTGCCAAATTTCTGCGGGAATCATATCCCAAAGCTGGTCATATACAAAGGGGACATCCCCCCCTAAAATAACTTTACCTGATTTAGTTTGTACTTCTACTACCTGGTGGCCTGGGGTATGCTTCCCGGAACAAAGCAAGTTAAGACCGGGTTTTAGTTCATAATGCCCATCAATTAATTTAAAGCGGTTAAGGTAAGGCAGCCAGTGGTTAGGTTTAAAAGAACATTCTTCATAAGGGCCAACCTTCATTAACCCTAGTAATTCCCGGGATTGCACATAAAAAGAGGCCTGGGGAAATAGGGCCATGCCTCCGGTATGATCCCAGTGCAAATGAGTTTGGATGACCATATTTATTTCTTCGGGATAGACTTTAAGCTCTAATAAAGCATTATATAGTTCTTCCTGAGGCTTTCTGGAAAATGTAGAATCAATGCCCGGCACATAATCAGTGGCAAAACCTGAGTCAACTAATATTTTTTCATTATCATCACCGATTAACAGAAATACAAAACTGGGGATATCTCTAATTTTTTTAAAATAGGGCAAATTCTCACCGAAAGACACTGAAAACGAGCCATTGTATATGGGGAAAATTTTGTAGTACATATTTTTGTCACTTCCTTTAGACTACATAATACTACTATAAACCCCCAAATCCCTGCTCGTTTTATATAGATATATTAGTTTAAGTTATCATCATCAGATCTTTGATCAATTATTTCATAAAGGGAATCTTGGCTTAGTTGCTCTTTAGCTAAAGGGTTATTACAAATGATATCCTGCCAATAAGCAATATTCTTTTTAGGCTGTATATTATCGGTAATTTTAACCACCTCCTTTTTACTTGTTAATATTTTTCCCAATATCGGAAAAATAAACTCTAATCTTTTGTTATAATAGATTAAACTAAAAAAGATAGCGGGGTGAGTAATTAGGGTAATTATGCTTAAGTATGTTTTATTAGCTAGCCCTATCTTGTTAGTGCTTGGCATTGCTATTTATTGTATATGGGCTTTACAGCAACGAAGAAAGCAAAAGATTCGGATTAAAATAAGAAAAAGCGGTGACCAGGGCGAGAAGAAGGTGCAATCAACTTTAAGAAGTTTAGAAAAAAGTGATAAACGGTACAAGATTTATCACAATGTCAAATTAGGACCTGATTTAGAGCATACTAATGAATATGATACCGTAATAGTAGGTCCCAACGGAATCTTTCATATCGAAACTAAAAATTACGGTGGAGAACGGGGCGGAATTATAGATATCGATAGTCGCAGTAATTGGATATTACATAAGAAAAATGGCTACTCAAAAATGCTGGTTAATCCTATAAGTCAAGTTGACTCACACGAATATCGCCTCAAAGGTTTTCTATATCGTAATTTAGGCTTAAAAAATGTTCCTACCCAAGGCATTATTGTTTTGTCTTGTGATCATGTCCAGTACAGATTAAGTAATAATAATACCCGTTTGCATGTTCCTATATTAAACCGAAAAGAAATAATTAAATATATTAAAAATTACAATGACGGACAAACAGCTATTAACCCGAATATGATCAGTGATATATGTAAAACAATCGAGTTAATGAACAAAAACTAAAATACTTTATTTTTTTACTAATTATATAAAGTATATTATAGGTAAGAAGAAATGAAAGTCGGGGGGATTGACTGATGAGTAACGTTGTTATTGTTGGTGGAGGAATAGGAGGAACATCTGTCTTAAAGGCTTTGCAAGGTATAAAAAATGTTAAGGTTCTGGGTATTTGTGATATTAACCAAACGGCTCCGGGAATATTATTAGCCAAGAATTTAGGCATTCCGGTTTTTAGTGATGTTAATAAATTATTAAGTATTCCCCATTTAGACTTAGTAATTGAAGCTACCGGCAATGAAAAGGTAACTAGTACAATTTATGCCAATAAAAAGGAACATGTGGCAGTGGTAGAATCACATGGGGCTGATCTTATGATGACCTTGGTAGAGTCTAGACAACAAATGATTGGTGAATTACATAAAGAGGCAGAAAATCTGGCCGATATGTCGGCTGATATGTCAGCTACCATGCAAAATGTAAGCAAGGTAGTGGAAG
The DNA here is from genome assembly GCA_023395515.1 of Bacillota bacterium. Taxonomy (GTDB): domain Bacteria; phylum Bacillota; class Syntrophomonadia; order Syntrophomonadales; family Syntrophomonadaceae; genus JAAYRQ01. The sequence goes on along the minus strand of JAEWZB010000110.1, from coordinate 20,107 downwards.
AGGTTGCTAATCTGGCCCAAGAGGTAGCTAGAAGGGGACAAAAGTTAATTTCCATTGCGAATGTTGCCATTAGCAATTTAGATGAAACTAGTGAAGTTTTAAGTATTATTAATTCTACTGCTAAACAAACTAAGTTATTAGGTTTTAATGCTGCGATTGAAGCGGCCCGTAGTGGGGAACATGGCAAAGGTTTTGCCGTTGTAGCTGATGAAGTGCGTAAGCTAGCTGAAAATAGCTCCTCATCAGTAGATAAAATATCAAGTATATTGCAAAAGATTGAAGAATCGGTAAAAGGTATCACGGGAGGAGTAATTTCCACTGCGGAAGTCGTACAGCAGCAAGCATCAATGACCCAAACTGTAGCGGCTAATATGGAGCAATTGGATGCTATGTCTCAAGAATTAGCGGCTTTAGCTCATCATTTAGCCGAATTAGCTTAAACGTGCATTATTCTTTTACGGTTAGATAATATTAGTAATAAATGATTGCTATTTTAGGGGAATCAATATGAACTTAAACATTAAAAAAATACTTTTAGTCATATTTATTTTAAGTTTTTTGTGCAGTTCGCCAATGACCATACTGGCCCAAAGTGATAAGCCCTTAGTCTATACGGTTACCGTAGAGAACACAGTTACGGCCGGGACTTATCAGCATATTAACCGGGCTATAAAAATGGCCGAAGAGTACAATGCTGATGCTCTGGTAATCAAGCTTAATACTCCCGGGGGCTTGGTGAATTCCACGCTGGATATTATTGAGGTTATATCAGGAACTAATATTCCGGTTATTACTTATGTTACTCCCAGTGGCGGAATTGCAGCTTCGGCCGGAACCTTCATATTAATAAGTGGCCATATTGCAGCTATGACTCCGGGAACTACCTGTGGTGCGGCTATGCCTGTCACTATGTCGGCTCCGGGGGAATCGCCGCAAGCTGCTGATCAAAAAACTATTAACTTTTTAGCGGCGCATATGAAAACGGTGGCCCAGGATAGAGGGAGACCCGGTGATATTGCGGCTCGTTTTGTCACGGAAAACTTGTCTTTTGATGCTAAGGAAGCATTAGACAACAATATTATTGAATTTACCGCTCCTAATTTGGAAGACCTGTTAACTCAAGTGGATGGTTTACAGATTACGGTTAATAATAATCTTGTTACCTTAACTACTGCAGATGCTAAGGTAGTCGATTTAGAGAAGATTGCCGAAGAAAAAATAATTAATGTCATAAGTGACCCTACTATTGCCGTTATTCTTCTTATGCTGGGCATTTACGGCTTAATAATAGGTTTTAGTTCTCCGGGCTTTTTATTCCCGGAAGTTTTAGGTTCCATATGCTTGATTTTGGGGTTATTGGGCATGGGCTCATTTGAAATAAATATAGCGGCGGGACTTCTTATCCTGTTAGGGGTAGGATTATTGATTGCGGAAGCTTTTACTCCCACCTATGGGGTGTTGGCAGCCGGGGGAGTAGTAAGCATTGTTTTAGGTATTTTATTTGTACCGATAGAACCTATGATGCCCAGTGGTTGGTTTACCAATTTTAAGGTTATGGCTATAGGAATAGGACTGGTGGGAGCCGGTTTAGTAGCGGTTATGTTAGCCGGAATCTGGCGGTTAAGAAAACTTAGTCCTGTACATGGAGCCGATGAATTTATTAAGCAAACCGGCCTAGTTATAGCAGAATTAAAGCCTTATGGGCAGATAAAGTTAAAAGGCGAGATCTGGAATGCACTGGCAGAAGACCAAGCTACTATACCTGAGGGGGAAAAAGTGGAGGTAATAGCCCGGCAAGCCTTGGTCTTAGTAGTTAAACATAAAAAAAGTGAATAATAAGGAGGTAATGTTATGACATCTTTTTTAAATGTGATTTTTGATTGGATAGCTATAATTGTTATTCTAGTGGCGATATTAGGAGCAGCTATTAAAATCATTCCCGAGTATGAAAGAGCCGTTTTATTTCGTTTAGGTCGTCTGGCGGGAGTAAAAGGGCCGGGGCTATTTTTTATAATTCCCATTATAGATAAAATTGAACGGGTTTCCTTAAGAGTTATTACTTATGATGTTCCGCCTCAGGAGGTTATTACCAGAGATAATGTTACTACTAAAGTTAATGCCGTTTTATACTACCGGGTAGTTAATGCTGATAAAGCTATTGTGAATGTGGAAAGATACCATGAAGCTACTAATTTATTGGCTCAAACAACTTTAAGAAGTGTAGCCGGAACCGCAGAGTTGGATCAGCTTTTATCCGATAGAGAGAAATTAAACCAAACTATTCAGAAAATAGTTGATGAAGCTACTGATCCCTGGGGTATAAAAGTAGTATCAGTAGAAATTAAAGATGTGGTTCTGCCTACCGAAATGCAAAGGGCTATTGCCAGACAGGCTCAAGCGGAGAGAGATAGAAGGGCTGCCATAATACAAGCTGAAGGGGAAAGGCAAGCGTCTGAAAAATTAGCGGAAGCAGCTGACATTTTATCTGCTGCCGAAGGTAGTCTGACTTTGAGAATGTTAAGATCTTTATCTGAGGTGGCTAATTCACAAAATACTACCATACTTTTCCCGCTGCCCATGGAACTGGGCAAACTATTGCCTGATCTAAGCAAAAAAAGTAAACAGCCCGATGATAAAGAAGGTGAAGGTCCTTCCTACTTAAAATAAATGCAGCTTGAATAAACACTAACACCCTAGCATTCAGCTAGGGTGTTTTCTAGAGGATTTATTCAGAAGCGAAATCACACGAGTTACATCTGCAGGGAAAAGGAGAACAACAGTTTTCACTATACCAAACGGTTAACCGAGGCCAATAATCACTATTGGGATATTCGCGACTGAAAAAGGCTAACAGGCTGTCAAAGTCCTCATCACATCTTAGCTGTAAACCAAAGTTAGGATAAAGACCGTTATACCACCAATTCACTAAATCAGTTATATCAATATGAACATATTGATCATCAGGAGCAACAAAAGTTGAACCATCCGGTATTAATGCCGTTATGGGCTGGTTATTCCAAGTGATGCAATGTTCTTCCCAATCTTGAATGACTCGGTAAACATAAAGTGTATTACCGCATATAGGCACCTCATTACGATAAAGAGGAAACCATAAACATGCATACCTAATACAGCTATTAGGCGGAATTTGATTACATATCATACTGCACAAATCAAACTTTATATAAGTTCTATAAATGTCACCACAACCTTGAAAACGGTTAGTGAATAAATACGGAGAACAACCAAAATTGGTATCAGGATAAAATTCCGCCACATACGCATCTTGGACCGGGAGAAATGTAATATTAGCTGTAGCGCAGGACATTTGATATCACTCCTTTCTTAAGCCGTCTAAGATATAATATGTGCGGTATGGGAATATGTTACATGTAGTTACATAATAAACATTTTAAGGAAAGGCCTAGCAAAGATTAAGAGTAGGCGCAGGGAATGCCAGAGAACAAAAAGTCTCATTAAATCCATAGAGTTAGTAAAGGGTGATTTTTTTATATGGACTTAACGGTAGTAATTGAGATGATAATAAGGCAGGCAGTCGAACGGGGTGAACTGCAAAACTTACCTGGAGAAGGTAAACCTATAGAGTTAAAAGGTATAAATCCATTTGAAACTAAAGAAGATAGAATGATGAACCGACTTATAGCTGCAGCAGGAGAGCTGCCCTTAGAAGTTATCCTGCTTAAAGAAATCGAAAAGCTGCAGCAAAGATTGGAAGAGTGTGAGCTAGACAGCGAAAAGCAAATTCTAAAGCGGCAATTAGGAGAATTGAAAATAAAATATGAGATTCAAAAAGAGGCGCGCCTTGACCTTTATAAACGGTAAGGTATTAGTAATGATGAAGTAAAGCAATTGTATCTAATACCTTAACACAAATATATAAATCAACCCGGTTGGGCATAAGAGATATATCCATACCGAGTAATTCTTGAATCTTATTTATCCTGTAATAAAGAGTATTAATGTGTATATATAAGTTCTGGGCAACTTTTTTATAGCTGAAGCTGTGGTCCAGTAACTGGCGTAAAGTATCCAGCAAACAACTGTTATTTGTTTTGTCATAGTCTATTAAAGGACCTAAAGTTGTTAAGCAATAATCATTTAATAACTTTAGGTCTTGTTTAAATATATGGGTAAACACTCCTAATTGGGAAAAGTGTTGGCTGTAGTGCTCCTGTCCCATTAAGGAGGGTAGAATGTAGGCAATCATAGCCTCGTGAAAGCTTTTTTTAATATGCGATAGCGGATAAGATGTGCCTATGCCTTGCGAAAAACTTGTTTTAAAAATATTATCCAGAGCCTCTTTATGTCTTAGCAGCAAGGAGTGATTGAGGCTGCTATCATGTCCGTTAGTCTGGGTGTGATCGGCAATTATTAAAATTAAAAAGTCGGAAAATGCGAGTTGGAAGCTATCTGTTATATTCCTGAGTAAAAATTCGTTGGAACAGGTGTACAACTTGCGTTGGTTATCTTCTTTAATAATATTGCCCACTTCAATGACGGCTACTAAAAAAGGCAATTCAGTATTAAAGCTTTTGCCGCTTTGTTTGATGATATCATTAATATCTTGTCCGTCCGGATAAAATAAGTAATCTATTAATTGATTTTGTATTTTTAAGGTATTTTGTTGGGTTTTCTTGAGGCTGGAAAAATAATATTTTATAGTTAGATTAGCTTCTGCTAAAATATCAATGGCTTTTTGGATCATATTGGCAGATAAGTTTTTAATAATTACATAGGCAATAATAATGTTATTATGAATGACCGGATAGTATAAGGTAGAGTCTGCTTTATCAAAATAATAATCCGCATTAATAAGGTGAAAGGGTATAGAGATAACGATATTCTCATACTGAACAAATAACTGGTCAGAATTAGGATAGTGTATAAGACCATTCTGATCGGTAATAAATATAGAACGATTTAAGACTTTTTCCAAATATGAAGCTGCAAAATGTAAACCTTCATTAAGTATCCCATCTACTTGATATGATCCCTTAATTGCCACTGCCAAATAGAATCACTCCATAAATATTATTTTATATCTTAAAGTAAAGCAAAAAACGTGCCAATTATATTAAGAGCTTAGGAAGCAGGTATTTACCCCATTTGTTTTCATAAGTTCATTCGCAATCATAATCCTAAAATGGGACATAATAATTAAAAATAGCATCTTTTGCTAAGGATATGTGCTAATATGAGAAAAAAGCTCGGGAGTGAAAAAAATTGTGGCGTTTAGATGAAATGCTTAGCCCCATTATCAAAGATAGTGTACAAGAACTAAAGAAAAACGAAATTATTCTGATGGAGCGAATTCGCAAACAAAAAATAGATCTTATCAATGGAATAATTACACCGGCCGAGATAGAAATAGTCAGACCTTATATAGTGGAATCCTGGGTCAGATGTATTAATTACGGTTTGGATCCTTTTACGTTTAACTATGGTTTAATTATGGATAAGGCAGATTTCGAGCAGCTTAAAAGGGAAAAAATCTTTTTTATTAAATCGGCCGAACCTTATATATATCAACTGCAGCGCATGTTATCAGATAGTAATTACCTTATTTTATTAACTGATGAAAATGGAGTTATTCTTCGGGTAGATATAGGCAATGATATTTTTTTGGAGCAAATAACTGAAAGGTTCGGCCTTATGCCAGGAACGGTGTGGACAGAAGATACGGTAGGCACTTGTCCGCATATAATGAGTCTTATGCTGCACAGCCCTATTCAATTATGTGGACCGGAGTTTTATTCGGAGACAAATTCTCATATTATGGGGCTATTGCTGGCGAGTTCAAATAATATTAATTTAGATATATATTCTGACGCTATAAGCCAAACTTCCAGCTCGTCTGCTCCGATTTTTGATGTATATGGAAATTTGGCAGGAAGCATTACTATTATAAGTCCTTATTTGCATTATCAAAATTCTCATTCTTTAGGATTGGTTGTTTCAACTGCTTGGTCAATTCAAAATCAACTTCAATTAGCCCTTAATAATGAATTGCTTAGTGTAACATTGGAGGCTGCCGATGAAGCCTTTATTAATATTAATAAAGAAGGTTTTGTTACCAAGACTAATATGCGGGGGCGAAAAATATTTTCTTTTCTTAAACGTGATCTCATTGGTATGCATATTGAAGAAATATTGGGAACCCAGCCCTTTATCGAGTCAGTTCTTAAAACCGGGCAAGCAGTGCTGGATATTCAAATAACTATACCTGATGGGAATCAACAGCTTAATCTTAAATCAGCTCAACCGGTAAAAGATTCATATGGAACAAATTTTGGCTGTGTGTTGACCTTTACGGAGATACAGAAAATTAAAAAGCCGGTTACCCGGGTTAGCAGCTTTGAGGCGGGAATTACTTTTAATGACATTTTAGGAGAAGCAATTCCAGTTGTGGAAGCAATTGAAACGGCGAGAAAATATGCGGATTTGGATTCAAATATTCTAATCCAGGGTGAAAGTGGTACCGGAAAAGAATTATTTGCCCAGGCCATACATAATGCCAGCCGGACTAAAGGACCTTTTGTGGCCATAAATTGTGCGGCTATACCGATTACTTTAATCGAAAGTGAGTTATTCGGATATGAAGCAGGGGCATTTACCGGGGCGGAACGTAAAGGCAGACCTGGAAAAATAGAATTAGCCAATGAAGGCACTTTGTTCCTGGATGAAATTGGTGATATGCCCTTGGAATTACAGCCTGTCTTGTTAAGAGTATTAGAAGAAAAAAGAATAATGAGGGTGGGTGCCAGTAAATATACGCCGGTAAATTTTCGTTTAATTACGGCCAGCAATAAAGACCTTCTGGAACTTATGAAAAGTAATCAGTTTAGAGTTGATTTATACTATAGATTAGCTGTATTAAAACTTAGCATTCCTCCCCTTAGAGAAAGAGACTCTGACATAATACGTTTAGCCAGACATTTTTTGCATAAAGCGGCCCGGCAGCAGCATCTTCCAACTCCTGAGCTGGAAGATGAGGCGATTTTCACATTATTGAAATATGATTGGCCGGGAAATGTACGTGAACTGGAGAATTCTATGATCTATGCAATTAATATGTGTAAGGACTCAGAAATCGGACGCGCCAATCTCCCGGTTGAAATCGGCGGATTAAAGCCGGGAATCCTGGCAGAAAATAAAGGACTGGAGGTTAGAAGGGTTAACACAGACGAACTATCAATTAAGGATATGGAAAAAATTATGATTATGCAGGCTTTAATCAAGTCGAACTATAATGTATGCAGTGCGGCAGATAGCTTAGGCATGAGCAGGTCAACCCTTTACAGAAAAGTAAAGAGTTATAATATTTTGGATGAATTAAGAAAAAAATGAGAACCTAGCTAGTAGGTTCTCATAAGGCAAATATATGAAAAATAACTGTTAATAGGAGGCCCCTGCTGCACTTAAACCTGATAATCTGCCAAAGGTTGCGGTTCGTCCTAAGGCAATTCCGCCTAACAGTTCAGGATAGTTGAAGGCGAAAAAGGAACCGCTGTCATTTCCGGCTGCGTAAAGACCGGGTATAACTTGGTGATCTTTATCTAATACTTCAAGTTTGGTATTTACTCTTAGTCCATTTAAATTACATATTAATAAACCTGCTAAATTGGCGGCATAATAAGGGGGTGCTGCTAAAGTTGATAATTTACCGGCGGTTTTGCCGAAATCCAAATCTTGCCCTTGTTTAGCCAGTTCATTATATCTGGTTACAGTTGCATTAAGAGCAGAAGCAGGAACTCCCATCTGCTTTGCTAATTCTTCAATTGAATTGGCTTTTTTAATAATTCCCATTTCAGCAAGTTTAGTAATTTCCTGTTCTATTGCTTCTAGACCGGCTCTGGGAGGTGCGCCTGGATCCGGTATTATTCTGGAGCAAAATATATTATGAAAGCGTTCCACATCCTGCTGCCAATTATTATCCCATACTTGCCACCAAGTCTGACCTGGCTGCATTAAAGCTGCATCCCAACAATAATCATAGGGTAAGTCCTCATTAACGAAACGTTCTCCTTTTTGATTGACCTTCAGAAATGGTTGACTGCCTAATTGGAGAAAACCGCCTTGCCAGGGAGGACCTAATTCTTTACCCGGTATAACCAGCCCTCGGTCAAATACCATCATGGAATGATGAGGGTCTATAGCTGCTCCAATCCACAAGGCAGCTTTTATTCCATCTCCGGTATTAGTTAAGGGAGCTACATTAAGACTAGTAGCTAAGGCCCGGGGAGATAATGCCGTAACCATTTCGGCATCTCTGGCGTAACCTCCGGTACATAAGATAACCCCCTTGGCGGCATTAATTTTGATGTACTCACCTTTATCATCCTTAGCAATTGCTCCGGTCACTCGCCCTTTTTCTTCTCTGATAAGTTGTACTAAAGCAGTTTTATAGCGTATGTCGACACCTAGTTCCTGAGCCTTTTTAACCATTACCGGAATATAGAATTGAGATCCTATGCCGCCGGTAGGGAAAGAGGTAGCTTTGGTGTCGGGGGGAAAGGTAATATGAGCAACCGGATAACTTTTATAAAAACCTTGTTTAAGATCAGTTTCAACCATAGTTTTAAGACCGCCGGCTTCAGCTATAGGCATAAACCAGTCCATGGCTTCCCCGCTTTTGTCAGCCCACAAGCGAATAAGCCTCTGGTCAACTAAATGTCCCCCATAGCGGCATAATTCAGCTACAATTTCATCTTTATCCAGTTTTATGCCTAATTGTTTTTGCAGGCTGCTGTCCACTGCTGCCATCCAAGCCGGCCCAAATGCTCCGGCGGAGCCCTTTTCAATGAGCATAGTCCTGACATTGGATTCGGCGGCGGATAAAACAGCAAACATTCCTCCTGTTCCACCGCCAACTACTAATACATCTGTGTCAAGGGTGCTTTTAATATCCTTATCCGGAATAGGGGAAGGAGCGATTTCATAACTGGGGGTTGTAACCGGTTCGGAATCTAGGGGTGCATTGGCACCAGAATTACTGTCATTATTGCAGCCGGTTAAGAGAGTTGTGGCAGAGGCAATTCCTACAGCACTTATGGCTGTCCCCTTAATAAAGGCTCTGCGAGAAAATCCTTTTTGATTTTGTTCATCTAGACTCATAATAAACCTCCTTATCCTTACTTAACAAATTATCTTAGTGTGGTGCAGGGTTACTCACATATGTTGTTTTATATGTGCAATATAACACCTTGAAATCCAGTAAAGCATTAGGTTTATATACGAAAATCACTGTATAAATATCTAAATACAAGTAATTATGAAAGAATTGGCTGAGGGAAAAATAGTATATTTAATGCCGAAGTGAAGTTTGAACATGCTGGTGAAGAGGGGCATAAATGTTTAAGGATAATTCAAAAAACCGCACCTGTCTTGGTGCGGTTACTTGATTGCAAATGGTGAGCCATCCGCGACTCGAACGCGGGACGCCCTGATTAAAAGTCAAAGCATCTCAAGACAGTGAAAGCGCGAATTTATCGGCATTATAACGGTCATTTATGCTGCTTTGACCCCCTTCTGACCCCCAGACAGTTTTTTGACTAAAAGTTAAGATATTATTCAATCGAGGTACAACTGACATTACATAATCTTCTTGGATATGCGTGTATATCTTTTTTGTTGTATGATCACTCGCATGTCCAATAAGATATTGACACATTTTAGGGCTAACGTCTAATTTTTCTAAAAGAGTAGCATAAGTATGGCGTAATTGGTGGAAATGAAATTCAAAACTAAGCCTTTCCTGTAAAGGTTCAAGCATTCTGCGAAAAGCTGACTTACTCATCATGACGTCTTTTGCAGATGGGACGATGTACATTGATGTTCTCTTTGTATTAATTATCATCTTCCAGAGGTGATCAGGGACTGGCATAATCCTTTCTCCGGCTGGTGTTTTAGTATCTTTAATTTTAGGCTGGTTTTTGGTTAATTCAACAGCCGTTTTAATTTTAATAGTTCTAGTTTTGCTGTTTAGGTCAGTTAACTGAGTGGGAATCAATTCTCCTCGACGCAGCGCCAAAAACAGGCCCATATGTATTGCTAATTCAGCTCTATCAGGGCGAGTCGAAAATTTATTTCTTTCCCATTCTCTGCAAACGGTTAAAATCTCTTTAACTTGCTCAGGTGTTAAAGCCTCTACCTTTTTTATAGGGACTTCGCATATTTCAGCAAATTCGGCAGGATTACCAACTAAAAGACCGTTAAGCATTGCATATTTAAACATAGCATTCAGCGTAATAAGTACTTTATTTTGTAGGCTTTGGGATAAATCTTCCTCGCCCATTTTATTGGGCAGTTCCTGGACATGGATTAATTTTACGTCTATTAGCTTCATCGGGCCCATATGAGGAAAAATATAATTGTCCATAGACGACAGGTATCCCTCTTGTGAACTACCCCCAGTTTTACCTTTTTTGCCAACTGGCCACCATTTATGAGCCCAATTTTGCACAGTGATATGAGGATCTATGTTAGTAGCGCCCAGGGCATATAGTAGCTTTAAATTGTCTTTCTTTGCTTCTAATTCTTTTAGTGTTTTGCCGTATACATATTTAGTCTTACCGGAAGGCAGAGCAACCTTAGAACGATATCGACCATCGGCACGTTTTTCCTTTTGTGGCTTTTTGTTTTGTTTTTGATTATCAGTCGCACAATTATCACCTGCTTTTAAGAGGTTTAGAAGGTTGTCTTTATGATATCAGAAATAGGGAAAAATAGAACGTACGTTCTGAAATTAAGCGGATAAACGGATTGTTTTTAGTAGGTAAATAGTATGGATAGGTTAGGGTGCTTTAGTTAGAAAGGGCGAAAATAGAAGTTTTTTGAGGATGTATTAGAAGCTACATATTGTGTCTGAATTTACTATAATTAATATGTAGCTTCATGTCACGACACTCAGATTTTAGTAATGTAAATGGCGTTTAGTTCATCTTCTAAATAGTTTAGTTTTTTATAAGTTTCATTGTACAGGTCGCCTACAATCGGTGATGTAATTAAATATAGGAAAATTAAAAAAATAATTAAAAGAAACACTAAAATTAGTACCATAATGGCTAACTCTATTGATCTTATATCTAGATAAATCCACTTAATGAATTCTATCCAAGCAGGAACTAGGAGACTGGCAAGAATAATTCTAATAACATAAAAGGAAGGTTTAGAGTTATTAGCATGTTCTCTGGTCCATTTAATTAAAAATTCTAGTTTTTGTGTTGAATCTATCTCCTTTTCGTTTTCTAAGTAGTCAATAAAAGATTTTCGCCTATAAACATAATAATCATGCCCATTCCACCAAAAATTAGGCGATTCTATATTAAATTTTTCAAGGAGTGCAATTTTATATTGATCGTTCAAAAACAGATATGTTTTTATGATTGTCAATAGAGCAAGAATGGCTATTAAAAATATGATGAGAAAAAAGTTCTTTATAAACATAAATATTAGTAACATTAATGCGAGGGGTATTAATATTAAAAGAGACAGAAACTTCCAGTGCTTTTTCCATGGAATATGAGATTTAAGCCCTAAATCATTTTCGTAGTAGTATAAAATTTCAAATATCATTTCTTATCTCCTTTACAAATATTCTCGACAATGCAATTACTCTCTTTTTCATTTTCAAAACCCCCCTCTTTTAATTACTTTTGGTTTAGTAGTTCATCTAGTTGATCTCTTAGAATTTGGGCACCCGATTCCCCAAAAAAGCCTCTCCGAATCAAGTCGTCAGTCAGGTTCTCTAGTTCTTCGCGTTGTTCGTCGCTGTAAGTTGATGATGAAGAGTTGCCCGGATTGGGTTGATAACTACTTCCGCCATAAGAGTTGGTCTGTATCAGGGTGTCATATTTTTCGTTTAGCTCGTCAATTAATGCTTGCCCAGGAGGTTGCCCCAATAACCCTCGGCGTGCCAAGTCATTTTTGAGAGTATTAAGCTCTTTTTCACGTTGCTTCTCAATGTCCTGTATTGTTATATTACGCTGGGCAGTATCATTGTAGGACGGGAGTGAAGAAGGATTGTACGTAGGAAGGCTACCGGAATAGCTAGACCAGGATTGAGATATTATTCTACCGGAAGAGTCAAAAAGAGTGCCTTTTCCTGTCATTCCATTATTTGAAAATTCACCTACATACTTTACCCCATTAGCGTCAAGCCAAGTTCCGTATCCATGTATTGCCCCTGCTACAAAATCACCCCAATATTGGTCGCCGGTAGAAATCCACAGTTGTCCATATCCGTCAAATAAACCGTTTTTAAAATTTCCTTGATACTTAAATAAATCAAGTAAAGATAGTTCCCCATAACCTTCGTATTTGTCGTCTTTAAAATTCCCTTTATACTCCAAGCCATTAGATGAAAAAAACTCTCCGTATCCATCACGGGCAGATTCCTTGTAGCTCCCCTTGTAATATCCTGAAGGAGACTGGGATTCCCCATATCCATGAAATTTGTAATCCTTGACTTCACCTTTGTAATGTAAACCCTCTTTTGACAAAGTCATGACTACTTCTCCGTCTGGTGTACCATTTTTAAAATATCCTTCTACTACCAAACCATTATTACAGACTATTTTACCTTTTCCATAAGGAACACCGTTTAATAGTTCGCCGGTATAAATGCAATTACCATATTTTATAGTCTGTATTCTTGATGTTTGAACAGGATAAGAAACTAGAAGTGCTTGCTCGGACTCTCTCCACTCGACGGTTGAACCAAAGGCTTCAGCAATATCACGAGCAGGAAGATAAACCCTGCCATCTTTCACTACCGGCGAAACTGCAATGACATAAGGAATTGAATTTATATACATTATATTACTATTTATTTGAAGGATAACTTTTTCAGTTCCTTTGACAAGAAGTATTTGTTGAACTTGTGGTATCCAAGAAATGTCACTGTCAGAAATTCCCAGAACATTAGCAAGGTATCTAACCGGTATATATGCTCTGTCGTGCTGAATAAACGGCTCTGCATCCATTTCTATGGTGCGGATAGATTTGCCATCTTTAATTAAGTATGACCGCAAACCTATACCAAATCCAGCCGACCATTCATTATTGGCGGCCTGTGTTGGAATAGAATAGCATATAAACGATACTACTAATAAACAGGCGCAAAGGAAATGTAAAAACCTTCTCATTATAAACTCCCCCCAATATTTAATATGTATTTCTAGCCGTTTTTCGTAAAAGCTTAAAAAAGTGCTCGCAGATCATATGATGTATTTGTGCTGTAGCGTTTCGATGTGCGTATGCCTTTCCTATTCATCTTTTTTCTTTGGAGGTATTATGTAAAAAGAACGAGCGTGCCTAATGCTATAGAAAAGGTTCTTGCTCCGGTTTTGTAATAATCAATTTCTGTTGTAGTTGCATACACGGGTTTTACGCTGGGGCCTCCCCTGGACCCCCAATAAGAACCTTCGGTTTGAATAGTGTCAATGAGGGTTTGTTTTTCTATATAAACAGGCATCGTTAAAGAAACGATTACGGCGATAGCACCAATGGCCAGTATTATTTTTCTGTCCATATGGATTCGCCTCCTTTTACAACATTTTACAAGAAAGTATATTGTAAGGCTAGAGATTTGCTAACTATTTTCTCATTTACTACCACGTTTGTAGTAATATAATATTTAGAGTTGTCGCTTGGCGGTTAGGTTCACCATCCCTTAAGAGGGGAGGTGATGCCATGATTACATATGGCGAATTATTTCAATTCTGCTTAGTAATCATAGGAGTTGTCTCTCTGTGCATTTGGTACAGAAAATAACTAACCGCCTTATTTTGTAAGGCGGTACAACACGTTTAGGACCTACCGCCGTTCCAAAAGCGGCAACTCCTTTTATGATTTTATGTTAACATACGAAAAAATATACGTCAACAAGGCACCCGCAGGGGTGCTTTTTTTCATGAGAAAGGAAGTGGTGTTATGGCTTGGGATGAAAATAAATCCTATTGGAGCAATAGAAATGAAAGCTATTGGAGCAATAAAAACAGAAGCTACGCCGATACCCTCCAGGGCCGCATAAACAACTATGAGACACGTTTCAATGCAATAGGGGCAGATATACCGCCCCCAAAAGATAATAAAAGCTGGCTGCTAAAAGCCCTAGATGTCATAGATACCCCACGCAATGCTATTGTGAATGCTATCCAAGACAGCAAGACGGGCGAAAATAGTGCATGGCAAGGATTCAAAGAAGGGGGAACGCTTAACCTTAATAAGCGTGAACATGCTTATGTATCTGATCTTCTTGACCCTAACATGAATAAATATGTTCGGGGCGGATTAGGTTTTGTTGGAGACGTATTGCTTGATCCACTAACTTATTTAACAGTAGGAACCGGGGCGGCAGCTAAAACGGCCTTAAAGGAAGGTGGTAAGGCAGTTGCTAAGGAAGGGGCTAATAAGCACCTTAAATTCATGGGGCAGGAGTTAATTGACTTAACCGCAGCGGGGCAAAAGTTAGGTGATAGCTCTTTAGGACGTGCTACAGAGCCACTGCGGCAAGGTGTAACTGATACCTTTGCCCCTATATTCAATACAAGACATGTTATGGGTAAGGGGAAGATGTCACCGGAGGAATTAGGTGCCATCCAGGGTGTGGTTGATGATATTACTTATTACCCCAACGCATTAAGGGGCAACAGCAAATAGCTATGGATGAGATTAAACAGGCATGGCAGGTGTCAGTCCAAAAGCGGCGGAAGAGGCTACTAGGCTTATTGAATCTCCACAGTTACATAAAAATATTACGGTTAATCTTAAGCGTGGGCCGAAAGAGTTTGCCGACCAGAATGCAATTAATGATTTGTAGATAAGGCATTAACTTCTCCACGGACTAAATTCGAGAGATTGCCCATTCGCCCAGTCGAGGCAGAAGAAGCAATTGTATTAAAGAATATTTTAGGTAGAGATGTTTCGGACTTTGTACATGAAATAAGTAATTATGATCTTGCCCATGCCATAAAGCGGCACAGTGATGATAGTATTGAAGCAACAAGGGGGCAAGTAGCAATAACGCCGGAAGATTTGAAAAAGATACCGGAAATAATTTCAGACTATGACGCTATTAGGCCGGGTTCCGTTTCTTCGGCGGGTAGAAAATCAGTAATCTATGAAAAGCGTGTTAATGGCAATATTTTTTACGTAGAGGTGGTTCACCAAGGCAAAAAAACTCTGCTGGGAAAAACAATGTGGAAGGAGCCTTCCCGGAACCTTGTGACGAAAAACGTCCCGCAGTATACGTCCGAAATCGAGCCGGGCCTGAGTCCTTCCGCCTCTAGTTTAACATCTGATATTATTAAAGGCAACGACGGACAAGGTGGGAATTTTAAGCGAGGAATAGAGCCTTTGGAAATTCAGGCAATTAACTATGGACTGGGGAAAGGTAGCATTAAACACGCTCCTGATGCGCTTAATAAACCGGAATTTACTGCGGCTAACCTGATGACTAAAGCGCTTAGCGGTAGTGAAGTTATTCCATACACAGGTAAGGGCTTTGGGGGGATTCACGGCTTTTCAGACGGACGCAGGGTATACCTAAATGCCAACAGTAAGCAGCCTATGCTTTATATAGCTGGGCATGAACTGGTACATAATATTGAAAGTGCTAACCCAGAAGCTTTTGCGCGGTTAAGCCAGATTATACGGGAGCATGTGGCTGATAATGCCGGGCTTAGTGCCCATTATGCAAAGATGGGCTATGCGGCTAAAGATATACCAAAGGGAATTAACTGCTGATGCCTTGGCAGAAAGTATGTTAGAGCCTAGCCCCTGGCCCAGGGTGCGTCAGCAAGCTCCTGAACTTATTAAGCCTATGCTAGATGTATTAGATAAGATAATTAATACTTTCAGGCAGCAGGCAGGGGACGATATGTCTATAACTCCTTATTTAAAGGAAGTAGAGACTATGCGTAACCGTTTGGCAGATGAGTACCGGAGTTATTTGACTGATATTAAAGCAGGTAAGGTGCAAGCACCGGGAGAGGTAGCAGCGAAGCAGACCGCGCAGACCGCTTTTAAAATGGACAACATGACCACAGAGGGAATAAAAGCGGCAGAGATAGCCCGTAGGCTTACGGATGAAACGGCTGCTAAGGATATTGCGGCCGGAGTAGAATTTTCTGTTAGGGATAATTATATTAAACACTTATATAAGGAAAATACTAGTGCTCAGGCTCTATGGAAAAAGTACACCGGGATAATGAAACCTAATACTAAGGCTAGTTTTCAGAAGGAGCGCAAGTTCGATACTTATAAAGATTTTGAAGAATGGGCAGCTACAGCCGAAGGGGTAAATTTGACGCCTGTGTATGATGCCCAGATATTAACGCAGTGCGGGAAATGGAAGGCGTTTATAAACGGGCCTCTAATGCCATGTTTAATAAGATAGCCGGTGCAGGAGATTTTGTTGTTAAAGATGCCTACGATAAAGCCGGTAAAAGAATAGTACCCAGTGACTGGGTGGAAATTCCCGGAGTCCAACAGTTGAGGGGTAAGGCGGTACACCCGGAAGTAGCAAGGCATCTGGATAGGTTTAATTCTGTTTTTAATTCTGATGCAGGCATGAAGAATGCTGCAACTATGTGGAACTCAGTACAAAATATATGGAAGGGATGGGTAACCGCATCAGTCCCGTTTCATCTGCGTAATGCTATGGGCAATTTCTATAATAATTTCTTGGCCGGTGTAGTAAATCCAAATCTTTATGCTATGGCTGCAGGAATAGAGCGGGGAGTGCCCGGCAAGTTTAAATTACATGAAACGGAATGGACTAGTCAGGAACTACTTAAGGAGTTTAGAAAACAAGGTTTAGAAGGTTTTGGACAATTCCACGGGGAGACAGTTAAATCGCTTACCCGGCAGGCAGAGGAAGCCTTTGGCACTGATAGATGGAGTGTAAACCCTTTTAGTCAGGATTTTGCCATTACTAAGGGTAGCAGGGGTATAGGCGATAAGATTGAAACTAATGCGAAGTTAGCCCATTTCATAGACAAGTTGGCAAAAGGGGCAACGCCGGAACAGGCAGCCGAATCGGTTAGGAAATATTTATTTGACTATTCCGATCTTACTAAAACTGAACAGAAGATTAAAATGTTTGTCCCGTTCTATACCTGGACCCGTAAAAACTTGCCCCTACAGATGCAACCATTATTCGAGCAGCCGGGAAAACCAGGAGCAATAAATAAGCTGGTGCAAAATATGCAAAATACTTCTGGTATAAAGGATGAAGAGATGCCGGAATGGATGGTAATGAAATTGCTATTCCGCTTTATGTGGCTCCTAACGGTACGCAGTATTATTTGTCTCCTAATTTACCTATATCTAATCTAAGTATATTCGGAGGCGGCGATACACTGCGTAGCTTTGCCGGAATGTTATCTCCTATGGCAAAAGCACCTATTGAAATAGCTATGGATAAACAATTTTTCACGCGCCAGCCTATTGAGGAATACGAGGGGGCGACAGCTAATTATGCTGGGTTTGAACTACCAGCTAAGACAGCTTACTTTTTAAATCAATTAGGGAGCATTCCCCGTAATATTGCCAGTATAGCGGAGGATATAACTCCTACTGTTAAGGAAGAATCTTTAGTTCCACCCAACCCGGAAAGGTCGGCTCTAATAGATATTACGAGGGTTCTCTAATTCGGGGCATTAATCCTGAAAGACAAAAGATACTAAATATGCTGGAAAGGGAGCGGCAGTTAATGGATCATAGGCGCAAACTTGAAGAAGTATTGGGTATTGAAGTTCCGACTATACAAGAGATAGAGAAGCAGAGGAAAAAGACTGGGTGGGGAATATAGCCGGGGGAGCCCCCGGCTTTTTGTGTTTTCTGGCATACTCTTCTTAAAAAAAGCCAATTCATATAATAAGGAAGGGAAAGGTGAAGGATAAAGTTGGGAGGAGTTAATCACTACGACCTTATTTTTATTAATTAAGCGTAATTTTTAATGGTGTCAGCACCAATAAGAAAATGATTCGCAGGTATACATGAAGGGAGGGACTGTCCAAAATGAGCAATAATATGATATGCTGTAAACAAGAAAATTATTCCTGCAAGGCAAATTGTTATTAAAAAAATATAGACTGTTTTACGTAAACTTACATATTTTTGTCGAAAAGCAGGAATATATAATTTATTGTGGAAACCCCTTTTGCAAAGTCATATAACCTGAGTGTGTAAAAGGGGAGTGGGGGAAATAGCTGAAGTATTAGTTGCATTAGTTGAAAAGAGTCACCCAGTTGTTGCTAATATAATTGTATTAGCAATTGGAGCGGTAATAGTTCTCTGGATATTTAAGGCTTATACGGTACTCAAGAATAACTTAATGGGTCAAAAGGCGATACAAGAACTAATTGATCAGCAACGAGCATATACTGAATTATCTAAGGAAAAAGACGATTTGACTCAAAGAATAAATCAAGCAAGTTCCCAACTTTCGGGATTAAAAATTACATGTGCCGAACTAGAAAATATACTATTATCTTTTGGTAGATTTGATGATATGTTATCACAAAAAATAGATAGATTTTTTAATTCTATCTCTGAAAGACTGACTAGCGATTTAAAATCAAATCCGGGAGAGATTCATAGATGTGCTATCTGGGGCCCATTTAATTCTCATCAATTAGTTGCAGTTGCAGCTAGTTCGGCTTTTTCCGAAATTGAACTTTATGATAAAACGTTGCCGATTGAAACATCCAGTGCGGGAAGATGTTTCAAAACCGGCAAATTAAGGGTATCAAATCCATTAACGGATGAGAACTTTTATAGAACACCAAATTCAAATGATGATATCAAAAGTTTGGTATGTGCACCTTTGGTTTTCGGAAAAGTGATATGGGGAGTGCTTACCGTAGATGCTAAAGAAGAAGATGCATTCACTAAAGAAGATATTAAATTAATTGAGACATATACAGAGTTAGCAACTATGGCGTATACTATATTGATAGCAGGAAGGAGGGAGTATAGTGAAGAGGTCGCTTGTTCAGATGATAAGTACTGATACACTTATGAAAACCCTCGAATATGCCCTTAAGCAAAAAAGTACTGTAGAGGAAACCGCAGGTATATCTCGTATTTTTAAAATCCATGATGCGGAGCAAGTCCAAGGGGATTTAATATACGAATTCCCTGAATTTCGCAACGAGCCCTTGCAAAATCATAGGTGCTAAAGTTGGCATCCGTAGCAAAAGAGAATAAGGTTAAAAATATAAATGACTGGGGAGTGAATCTCCGGTCTTTTTTCTTGAGTAACGGGAGTGCAAAAAAAGTGCAAATAATATTTCAAAGAGTGTCTTTGAGGTTAAATTTTGACCCCCTAACTGACCCCCTGATTTTAAATAAAGGGTGATAAAAGGGGTTAAAATGTATTAATTCGCTTGATTTTAAACAAAAACGCAACAAAAAACCGTGCTATACTGCACGGTTACTTGATTTTGAATGGTGAGCCATCCGCGACTCGAACGCGGGACGCCCTGATTAAAAGTCAGGTGCTCTACCAACTGAGCTAATGGCCCCTATTAAATTGGCTGGGGTGGCAGGATTTGAACCTACGAATGACGGAGTCAAAGTCCGTTGCCTTACCGCTTGGCTACACCCCAACGGTATAGAGTATACTAGGCTACCTAGGTGAATGTCAAGGGTAAATTTATTTTTTTGGGGTGGATGATGGGACTTGAACCCACGACCCCCAGAGCCACAATCTGGTGCTCTTGCCGACTGAGCTACACCCACCACATCAGGTCGTATTTACTTATCATAAGTGGCGTCCCCGGAGGGATTCGAACCCCCGACCTACGGATTAGAAGTCCGTTGCTCTATCCAGCTGAGCTACAGGGACATAAAAATGGAGCGGGTGAAGGGAATCGAACCCTCGCAACCAGCTTGGAAGGCTGGGGCTCTACCACTGAGCTACACCCGCCCGCAAAGAGTATTATACATCTTTTGAAATGCCATTTCAAGCAATAAATAAGTTTTTTAAGCAACAAAAGACCCAGTTTATTAATTAAAGCAAATACTAAATAGCTTACCTACTATTATATGCTAATTAAAAGGTTTACATACATATAAA
>JAEWZB010000095.1 GCA_023395515.1 Bacillota bacterium | reverse complement strand
GGGGGGGGGGGGGCGGTGGTGGACAAGGCGGTGGACAGGGCCTATCCGGCGGACAAGGTCTACTGGGCGGCGGACAGAGCCGGTTGGGTGGAAAACAAAAATTATTAACATTATCATTGTTATCATTGTTATCATTGGGGATATCTGGAGCGCTTGGGAATTGAGAACAAATTGGACAGTGCGGATTTTTGCACATTATTTTAAAAGCCTCCTTTAAATATATATAATTATGGTATGATAGTTGTTTCCATATTGTTACAATAGGGAAATTTATTTCCTTTAGGTAAAAAGAATTATCTGATTCGTTACAGATAGTTGGTGTTTGGCTGCACCGTGACGGTATCTCTGAAAAATACAGCTTCGGGATTATCACCCTTCACCACCATCATTCGGCCCGTTTCATTACTGTGGTATGGTCTACAATGCGCCACCACGCGCCTATTTGTGTGCTAAGCGCGTCGTTCATAATGTTTTGTACCGTATATTCCCCGAAAAAGGCGTAAAGTCCAGCGGGGCATAGGGACAATTTGAGAAACGCAAACTGAATATGGAAAATAGCAAGCCCACAAGCTGAGTTGCCTGTGGGCTTGCCGATTTACATGGTGCCTTATTTCGTTTTACTTCTCCAACAGCTTATGCAGCACCTGTGCCATCTGTGCGCGGGTGGAGCCGCCTGTGGGGTCGAGCTTGCCATCGCTGCCGGAAATCATGCCGGACTGGGCAAGTAGCGTCATGGCCTCAGTCGCCCAAACCGCCATACTGCTGCTGTCAGTGAAGTCGGCAAGGGTCTTGCCGTTATCGGTGGTGGGAAGCTTGTTCAGCATCTTGAGTGCATTGTACAGCAGGGTAAACATCTCCTGACGGGTGATGGCCTTTTCAGGTGCGAATTTGTTGTCTCCCATGCCCTTTGAGATGCCCTTGGCCTTAGCCGCCGCGAGGTAGCCGGTGTAGTAGGTGCTGCCCGCATCGGCGAAGTTGTCGGTCGGGTTTGCGACTGCTTCAATACTATAAGCTTTCAGCAGCATGGTGATGAACTGTCCCCGGGTCAGCGTTGCATGGGGGCTGAAAGTGGTGGCAGATGTGCCGTTGGTGATGCCCTTTTCGGAACAGAAGCTCACCGCCGCATAGAACCAG
Source organism: Bacillota bacterium (assembly GCA_023395515.1). GTDB lineage: Bacteria > Bacillota > Syntrophomonadia > Syntrophomonadales > Syntrophomonadaceae > JAAYRQ01. The sequence goes on along the minus strand of JAEWZB010000095.1, from coordinate 49,932 downwards.
TCAGCTTCCTTCACATCAGTAAAGAGATTGACCCATGCGTGCTTTGCTGTATCCTGTCCCACCACATAGAAGGAGAGGTGGTCGAGATCGAAGCTGACCACTCCGTTTTTGAAAGTACAGTTGAGCTTTTCTAACTCGCCCTTGTCGTTCAAGTACCACACCGCCACAGGCTGTGGGCCGGTGTAGGGCATAGAAACGGTGAGCGTCCCATCAAAGGTACTAATCTTCTTCGTACCGGAGGTGATGTTGATGTCCAGCACTATGTCGCCGCTCTTGACAACCTCTTTCTGTGCATCACTAAGAGAGCCTGTTGCTGCCTGCTGCAGTTCAATGGTCAAATTACTACCCGATGCCTGCTGCGCAACAGAGGCCGTCGCACCTTCGTCAAGGGTGATAGTGCCGGCAGGCAGCTTGACAGTCGTGTCAAGTCCGGCTTGGGAGAAGGACGTCAAAGCATCCTTGGGAATGGAAGCTGCCATAACGCCGCTGACCTGGGAGAGGTCGAGTATTGCTTCACCGCCTTGGCTCTCTTCGATGATTTCATTAACCTGGGCGGCTGGCAGGGAGAGTGTAGCGGTGCCGTTTGAGGCGGCATAGTTCACTTGAATCGAACCGTTGGCCGCGGGGACAGTCGGCTGAGTAATGCCGCCTCTACCGCCGCCGGAGCCACCGCTACCGCTGTTGCCTGTAAAAGTCGCACTGATAGCATGGTTATCTGTCACATTACTGAATGTGTAAGTGCCAACTGCACCTTGATTCACACCGTCCACGGTTACAGATGAAATACTATATCCTGCGTTGGCCGTAATCGTGAAGGTTTTGCTGTCACCCTTCGTAACTGCAACTGCACCGAACGGGGAGATTATGCCATTGGCGCCCGCGCTGGCCGTAATCGTGTAGGTTGGGAGATTTGTTACTATGGTGATAATCGCATCAAAATCTGCATAGTTCGTGCTGCTTACCTTCACATTAATGGTTGCGGTTTTGCCTGTGTCGGCTACACTTGCAATGTAGATGCTAAGGGGGAAGTTGATGACGCCTATTGATGGTGTTGTCGCCAAGACTGCATCATCATTAGCAACAGATGTGATGCTGCAAGTAACGGAACCTAAGTACTGGCTGGTGAGATCGTTCAGTATTGCAGAAACTTGCTGTTCGGACAGCGTGATGGTGGTAGCGTAATTTCTGGCCACATCAACCGGCATTGTTACATCGGAAACCGGGGCCTTGTTGATGGTCTGCCCGGTTAGACTCAAGCTATTTGCCAAAGAGTAATTATTGGCTTTTGAAGTGTTATTGAGCCCCACCAAGCCGGTTACGGTTTTGCCGGTACCTGCATCGGCACTGTTAAAGCTCAAATCGGCAGTTCCGTAGTCGAGGCCGCGCTCCAGTTCTTCTCCGTTTTGCAGACCTTGGAAGGTTAAAGCCAGCCCATCTGCACCGGTTGTGCCATCATAGGCCTTTGCCTCAATGCCGATGACGGTCAGCTCTGCCTTGTTAATGGTGTGATTACCAAGGATAATATCTGCGGCTGTATAATTTGTACTTTCCGCTATACTCGCCGTGACGACGTAGGTTTTGGCATCCTTTGGTTCGGTGGTGCTTCCGTCATATTTGACTGTAATCGCGCCAAGCCCTGCAGTTTTAGCGGTCACACTAAGCGGTTGAGTCAAGCCGTTATAGGTCTTAGCGGTAAGAGCATAGGTCAAATCAGCCTCCGTGGGCACCTTTTTGATGATGTTATAGCTTATACCGGGTATTGTGCCCTTGAAGTTGCCCTTGCCGGTAATCGTCAGAGTAACCGCTCCGATGTTGGCTCCTGCACTGGTGCCTGAGTCTGTATTGTCCGTGCTGGTGACGGTGACGGTATAATCCGTACCCTTCGTAAGCGTTGCACCGTCAAAGGTGACACTTAAGCTTGGCTCAATTGGGCTGCCGGTATAGGGGTAAGGTCCACCGCATCAACTGTTGCGTTGGCAATATCCCGCTCGGTGAGATAAAGGCCGCCGTCGCCGGATTGGAGGTGGGCGGGGAGATTTTTAAGTATAGGCAGCTTGCCCACCGTGAAAGTCCAAAGTGTGTCGTCCCACACGTCGCCAAACCAATTGCCCGCCGTTGTCCAGAACTCGGGGGTGTTTGCTTGCGCAATGGTCACGTCCGCACCGTCAACATTGTCTGCGGTCTTGCCACTGTTAACACTGCCGGTCATGGCGGAAAAGGCATAGTTGTTTCTGCTGACAGATTTATCGCCGGTAACCCGACAGGTTGAACCTAAATGCCCCTTTACGCTTTTACCTAAGGCAACACAGTTCTCTATGGTTTGCCCATAACCTGCAATGCCGCCCACATACATTCCTCCGCTGACACTGCTGACACTGGCTGTGGCATAACAGTTTTTGATGGCGGAGCCATTGGTTGATTTGCCGCCGATACCGCCGATATTGTCGCCGGTTCCACTGACATTGCCCGTGGCATAACAGTTTTGTACCACAGCGGAATCGATAGTTCCGACCACACCGCCAATATTGGCTGTACCGCTGACCGCGACATCAGCTATGCATTGGCTAATGGCCAACGAGCTATCCTTAACATGCCCGGCCACACCGCCGACATTACCGCTTCCCTTTACGGTGCCGCTGACAAAGCACTTTTCAATCCTGACACTGGTGGAGGCGTAGCCTGCGACGATGCCGGTGCTTCCTCCCGCGTTGATATACGCGTTCTCTACGACCAAATCATGGACATTGCCTGATGAGGTGACATATCCGAACAGTCCTGCATAATCGCGGCTGGTGTCGTTGATATAAAGGCCGGTGATGGTTTTGCCGTTGCCGTTAAAATTGCCGTAGAAGCTGCTTCCGTTGTGCCCAATCGGCAACCAGCCATCGCCGCTGCGGAAGGATTTCCCATAGGCCGAGAGGTCTATATCGGAGGTGAGCTTGTAGTATTTGCCGCTGTAGGCACTGTAGTCACTGGGGTCACTAGATCCCGCATTCACCAGCTCCGCCAGCTTGGCAAGCTGCGCGGCCGTTGCGATTTGGTAGGGCGTTGATTGGCTGCCCGTACCGCCTGCGAAGAAGTTCGTCAGCTTGTCGGTAATATGCGCGGGCATTTCTACCGTTCCGCCGAACAGACCGGGCAGAGAGCCGGGCTCATATGTCCACGGAGCGGCGGTCAATGCGTACGGAAAGCCGCTTGCCAACTGTAAGGCATCGGCGGTTACATCTTCGCCGTCACTTCCTGCCCCATCGCTTGTGGGGATTTTAGGGTTATCGTCCTCCATTACCGTCATATCATAAAAGGCTGCGTTTCCGGTTAAGGTGCTGCGGTCATTATCCCCCACAATACGCCCGACTTTACTGAGTCCCGTCACACTCGAATTTAGTGCGGCGCAGTATTCAATTGTTCCCAATGCGCCACCGCCGAGTATACCGCCCGCAGCGGACTGCTTGGCAGTAACAGTTGCTGTGGAGTAGCAGGAAGATATGGTGCTTCCTGAGAAGCCGTCATAGTGATATATGGCGCCGACCAGACCGCCCGCATATTGCACGGCATTGACATTCCCGGTGGTATGACAATTTTTCACCTCAGAGTTCTTCATAAGCGCTCCGGCCAAAACGCCGGCACCGAAGTTCCCTTTAACCGATCCGTTGACCGAGAGGTTTTCAATTGTGCCACCCTCGATCCCCCCGAACAGTCCGGCAAATTCAAAGAGGTCGGTATAATCTATATACAGCCCGGTAATGGCCTTGCCATTGCCGTCAAATTTGCCCATGAAGTTATTTGGGTCATTTCCGATCGGCCTCCAACCCTTGCCGCTATTGAAAGTGGTGTTGGATGAGCCATAGCCGGAGAGGTCGATATCGGCGGTGAGCTGGTAACATTTACTGTTGTAGTTAGGATCTCCCGTGTTTACCAACTCCGCCAGCTTGGCAAGCTGGGCGGGGGTGGAGATCTCGTAAGGGCTTTCCGATGTGCCTGCGCCGGTGAAATATCCTTCGTCCCTGATATGCACCGGCATATCCACCGCTGCGCCGAAGCCGGGCAGCTTGTCGTTTCTAATCGTCCAGCCGTCAGCGTCCGTAAAGCGGGTGGCGATGCTGCCGTCCGCTTGGATTTCGGCGGCGGTCATATCCGCGCCGTTAATGTCTGTGTAGTCGCTGCTGGTAACGGTGCTGCCGTTTACCAGCATCCCGCTAAACGCCACGTTGCCGGAGAGGGTACCCATGTAATTAGCTCCCGCTACACGCCCGCCATCGGAGGTGCTTGCCACTACATCCGAATTCAGCGCGGCGCAGTTTTGCAAATTGCAGTTCTCATCGTTCATCCCCGCAATGCCGCCAACGCATTCTGAGCCTTTGACCGGGCCGGTAGCATAACAGTATTCAACAGTGCCGTTGTCCTCAATCATTCCGACCACGCCGCCGACCCAGTTGCTGCCGTTGACTGTGGCAGTTGAATACGAGTGCTGTAGAAGGCTCCCGCTCACCCTGCCGGCCACTCCGCCCGTCCAACTGGCACTGCCGCTGACCATACCGGCAAACGAGCAAGTCTTGATTACGGCGGTGCTGGTATCAACCCAGCCAACCACGCCGCCAATGTTGCTGCCGCCGCTGACCATTCCGCTGCCCCGGCAATCTTCAATATTACCTTCATCTATATAACCGGTAATAGCGCCAACCCAGTCACCTGCATGAATATTGACTGCCGACAGGGAGATAGATGTGATGTTGCCGCCTGAAACACAACCGAACAACCCGGCATTATCAAGGTTGGTGTTGCCGATGTACAGACCGGAAATTGTATGTCCGTCTCCATCAAAACTGCCTTTGAATGGATGCGCATCATTCCCAACCGGCACCCAGCCCTTGCCGCCGTTGTAGCTTTGACCGTATGCGGAAAGGTCGAGATCGTTCATCAGCTTCAGGGATACCGCAGCGTTAGCGTCATTGAGCAAAAAAGTTTCCAATCGTCCCGCGTTGACCAGCACGGCGACTTCCGCAAGCTGAGCCGCCGTGGTGATTTCCAGCGGACTGTCCGCTGTGCCGCTGCCTGCCATGCGCGCCATTCTTCCGCTGACTGTCTGGGGGATGTACACCGTGATGCGGGGCGCTTCCACACCCTCTGCAAGAGTGCAGCCTTCACCCACAACAGCATCGAACACATACAGCCCCTTTTCGGGGTATTCCACTTCATAAGCATGGTCGGCCTGCCAAGTCACAGAAATTTCTGCGGGCTTGCCGTATACTGTGCCGCTCACCGTTGCGGGGAACACCGGCTGGGCCGTGTTTTGCCAGCGGATGCTGTCGGACAGCGGTTCAAATGTGATGATTTCACCGCCCGCAACAATAGTGGGTACGCCGCTTTCCTCCGTCTCCCCAGCGGCAAATACCGGAGATGATAAAGGTATCAGCAGCACCAGCAGCAGCGAGAGTGTCTTTCTTAAAATACTCCGCTTCATAATCTTTCCTCCTCAATCTCAATTTAGGATAGGTATTTTAATAAGTTTATAAATCGATTGATAGGATTTTAGCACTGCTGAGGGGAAAGGGGTTACTGCGTTCGTGACCTTGTTTCCTGCGTTTTGCATCATTTTTCAGGCAAAAAAAAAGACCTCCGCAACCATTGTGGCCGAAAGTCGATTCTTGAATATGCTATTTTTGTGTCATCAGTTTCCGATACTCTGATGGGGTCATGCCCAATTCCTGTTTCAGCTTCTTGGCCAGGTTCCCGTTGTAATTCACACCGCATTCATCAAATACTTGAGCAATGGATAGGTTGTTGTCACACAGCATTTCTTTGAGCTTTTGAAGCTTAACACTCTGATGATAGATATGGGGTGTCGTGCCGGTATGCTGTTTGAACAGACGGGTATAATAAGGCTTGCTCATATGGACGATACTTGAAAGTGCATCCGCATCAAACTCATCCTTCCAATGGTCATCTAAGTATTCCTTGCCTTTTATCACTTCATCCCGACCCTGATAGTGACGGGTAGGGATAAAAATACCCACGACATATGCGATTTGATCATTTTCATCATAGATGGGAAAGGAGGCCATATTGACAAATAAGCTTTCCGGAGGGAATTCTTCATTGCCGCCATACTTTGCGACAGCCTCTCGAATCGGCATTTTGACATCATAGATGTAAGCAACCTCTCCCTGATAGGCCCGCTGGACAAAATCCTTGATGCCCCATTTTTCAAGATTCGGCTCGTAGCGCGTATTAAATATTCTCAAATCCTCCGGCGGGTTGGATAATTTTATATGCCTAAAAAAAGCCTCGTTCGCAAATAACATCGCCCCCTCCGGGTCGCAAATTTGCACCGGGTAAGGAAAATACTTGAACATCTCCACAAACAGATCTTTGTTTTCAGTCAGCGGCTTATAAGGGGATTCCTTTTTAGTTGGTGCGATGGTGCTTTTGCGTCTTTTATCTACAGGCTTGGCGGCATTTTTGGGGATCAGCCACATGTTGCCCATCTTCCGCGCATCCTTAATTTGTCCGGCTGCACAGTAGTGATTAACCATTCGAGGAGTGATACCCCACTTTCCGGCAGTCTCTTTCACACTTACATACTCCACTGCGACACCTCCCGGTTCTGCGTTTCTCAAACATATTATACTTCCAGAACCGGAAATGTAAAAGAACAATCGCTGATGCGGCCTCTCAAGAGGGGGCGGGGTCAAAGGTGCCGATTAGCCGAAGGATGACAGAAGGGTGAAAATACATTGTTGCAAATGGCCTAAAAAGGCAGGTCTTTTTTTGTACGGTAAAGTGTGTTATTGTGGTTCAAAACATATGGGGCAGAGATGCGGTAATCAAGAGGAGCCCCAATTGGATGGGGAGTATTTATAAATTTGTATAAATGAGATTTTATAAGTTAATTTTATTTTTCATTTAATTAGGGTAATATGATATTGAATATTTGTTAAGGATGATGAAATATGTCAATTAATCGATCACAAATAGAACCGAATAAATATCACATTATTACTTACGGCTGTCAGATGAATGTCAGGGATTCGGAAACAATTGCCGGATTATTGGAAGGCATGGGATATATAGAGACAGATAATACTCACAATGCGGATATTGTGATATTTAATACTTGTAGTGTACGTCACTCCGCCGAAAACAAAGTATATGGCAAGTTAGGGGAAATCAACAAATTAAAAAAAAGCCGGCCTGATTTGATGATAGCTTTTGGGGGATGTATGGCCCAGGTGCCGGAAGTAAAGCAAAGACTGAAGCGGCAAGGTGTAAATGTACTTTTTGGAACCCATAATGTTCATGAGCTGCCTTTTTTAATTGAGGAAGCTATGGAGAGCAATAAGTCGGTTTTTAAGGTATGGGAAAATGCCGGCCCGGTGGTAGAGCCGTTACCAGCACGCAGACAACCGGGCTTAAGTGCTTTTGTCAACATAATGTATGGTTGTAACAACTTTTGCAGTTATTGTATTGTTCCCTATACCAGAGGGCGGGAAAGAAGCCGTTCACCAGAACATATAATAGAGGAAATAAAGCAATTAGCTAACCAAGGTTATAAGGAAATTACCCTGCTGGGGCAAAATGTTAATTCTTACGGTCAAGGTTTGGAAAAACCGGTTGATTTTGCGGATTTACTAAAGATGGTAACCGATGATAGTGACGGTATTGAACGCATTCGCTTTACTACTTCTCATCCTAAGGACGTGTCAGATAAACTAATTGACACTATAGCTTCAGGGGGCAAAATATGCGAACATGTACATGTAGCTTTGCAATCCGGCAGTAACCCCATATTAGAGCGGATGAACCGCAAGTATACCCGGGAACATTATTTAGAATTGACAGCTAAAATGAGAGAGAGAATACCCGGGGTAGCTATTAGTACTGATATTATTGTAGGGTTTCCCGGGGAAACTGAAGAAGATTTTGCCCAAACTTTAGATGTGGTTAATAAAGTAAGGTTTGATGCAGCTTTTACCTTTATGTATTCACCGCGCAGTGGTACCCGGGCGGCCGATTTTACAGACCATGTACCTATAGCAGTTAAAAAAGAAAGATTAGCACATTTGATGGATGTACAATACAGTATTGCGGCTGAAATTAACCAGTCTTTAGAAGGGCAGATTGAGGAAGTATTAGTAGAAGGGCCTAGTAAAACTGATAAGGATAATTTAACGGCTCGAACCAGAACTAACCGAATAGTTATTTTTTCTGGCCCAAATAGTTTAATCGGACGACTTATAAATGTTAGAATAATAGCAGGTAAAACATTTTCACTTTGGGGTGAACCTATATAAAGTGTTTATGTATAAATAATAATATTGGAGGATGAACCATTGACTACTGAAGGTATTATCAAACAAGCTTTTGAATTAGGTAACTCTATTGCTGAGTCTGATGAGATTAATGCACTTAAGGATTTACAACAAAGGCTTACCGAAGACCAAACCGCCTACGATTTAATCATGCGTTATCAAGATGCGAGAATGAAATTGGAGAATAAAAAGGGCAGTGGACTAATTATACCTAAAACGGAAGAAGATCATATTGCTATATTAGAGCAGCAGTTATCTACTAACAAATTAATTAAGGAAATGATGATAGCTCAAGAAAAGTTTGATAACTTAATGCAAGCAGTATATTTTGCTTTAAACCAAGCTATATCTGGTGGTGATGATTGCTCATCAGGTTGTGACTCTTGTGGTGGCAGCTGCGGAATGTAGTTGAAAACTACACAACTTATATAGTAATACCCACAAAAGGCTTAGGTTACTAAGCCTTTCTTTTGCTATCAAATATTAGGAATAATTTTGAGTTTTGAAATGGGAGAATTAAATATTGAGGGAGGTGGCAGGTAATTGTCCGCAAAAGTTACACCTATGGTAGAGCAATATTTAAGTATTAAAAAGGAATATCAAGATGCCATACTCTTTTTTAGATTAGGTGACTTTTATGAAATGTTTTTTGAAGATGCTAAAGTAGCTGCTAAAGCTTTAGAAATAGTATTAACCTCCAGGGATGGGGGAATTGATAAAATTCCAATGTGTGGGATACCTTATCATTCTGCCACTAATTATATTGCTAAGCTGATCGATAAAGGCTTTAAGGTGGCTATATGTGAACAGGTAGAAGATCCCAAAGTTGCTAAGGGTATTGTGAAAAGAGAAGTAGTACAGGTAATTACCCCAGGTACAGTTTTGGAAAATAGTATGTTAGATGAAGCGAACTATAATTATTTAACTGCTATTTTTGATTTAGAGGAGGTAATGGGCTTAGCTTACATAGATGTTTCCACCGGTGATTTCTGGGTTACGGAGTTTGCTGCGCCGGATTTTTCTCTAAAATTAGCCAGTGAAATACAAAGAATTAAGCCGGCGGAATGTTTAATCCCGTCCTGGAGCAATTTGCTGGGGGAATGGGATACTATAATAAATAGTTCTTTAAAAGCGGCGATTACATATATAAATGATACGAATTTTACCCGGCAGGAAGCGGTCCAGATTTTACAGGAGCACTATGGCCTTACTTCCCTGGAAGCACTGGGTTTACCCAACTATAGTGCCGGTATATGTGCAGCAGCCATTATTATTAAGTTTTTGCGGGAAACCCAAAAGATGGCTTTGCAGCATATACAAGCCTTAAAATCATATAATACTAATTTGTTTTTGGAAATGGATTATTCCACCCGCAGAAATCTGGAATTAACTGCAACTTTAAGGGATGGCAAAAAAGAAGGTTCCTTATTATCTATATTAGACTATTGTGCTACAGCTATGGGCAAAAGGACTTTAAAAATCTGGATTGAACAGCCTCTAACAAATGTTAATGAGATAAACATTCGTTTAGATGCAGTTGAGGAAATCAAAAATGATTTATCATTGATGAAATCATTACAAGATGTTTTGGGCAATGTTTATGATCTGGAAAGAATAGCCGGTAAATTAGGCAGCGGTTTTATCAATCCTCGTGATTTACTAGCTTTAAAAACTTCTCTTCAGGCTTTAGTAAAGATTACTGACTTATTAGCCCCTGGCCAAAGTCAATTACTGACCTCCATAGCTAAGCTGGATGTTTTAAATGATTTATATAGTATTATTGATGAAACTATAGCCGAGGGAGCACCTCTAACGATAAAAGAAGGCTACATATTTCGGGACGGTTATAATCACGATATTGATGAATTGCGTCATTTATCCAGGAAGGGCAGCAATTGGTTATTAGATTTCGAAGCAAAGGAAAAAGAGCGGTTAGGGATTAAAAACTTAAAAGTCGGTTTTAATAAGGTGTTTGGCTACTATATTGAAATTACCAACTCTAATTTAGATGCAGTGCCGCCTGAATACCATCGTAAACAAACTTTAGTTAATGCGGAAAGGTTTATTTGCGAAGAATTAAAAAATTATGAAGATAGTATTTTAGGGGCCCGGGAAAAGTTATTTAATTTGGAATATGAACATTATACCCGGCTTAAGGAAAATCTGGTTAAGTATATTGGGCGCCTGCAATCTACCGCTCGCCAGGTAGCTGCTTTAGATGTGCTTTATTCCTTAGCCCAAGTTGCTTATTTGAATGATTACACCAGACCTCAGATTGATAATAGCGGAACTATTACGATTAAAAACGGACGCCACCCGGTAGTAGAAAAATATTTGGTTGATACCCGTTTTGTACCTAATGATTTGCATATAGATGCTCAAAGCGCAAATTTTGCTATAATCACCGGACCTAATATGGGGGGTAAAAGTACTTTTATGCGCCAGGCCGCGCTGTTAGTTTTAATGAGTCAAGCGGGCAGCTTTATCCCGGCGGAAGCGGCTTTAATAGGAATAGCCGACAAAATATTTACCCGGGTGGGGGCTTCGGACGATTTGGCGGCTGGCCAAAGTACCTTTATGTTGGAAATGCTGGAAGTAGCCAATATTTTAAATAATGCTACTCCGAAAAGCTTAGTTATTCTGGATGAAATTGGCCGGGGAACTAGTACTTATGATGGCTTAAGTATTGCTAAAGCTGTTAGCGAGTATATTTTAACCGAGGTAAAAGCCCGGACTCTTTTTGCTACTCATTATCATGAATTAACTTCTTTAATCGAAAATTATCCTACTATTATTAATTTATCAGTATCAGTGAAAGAAACTGGAGATACGGTAGTATTTTTAAAAAAGGTCTTACCGGGTAAAGCAGATAAAAGCTATGGGGTGCATGTAGCCAGGTTGGCGGGATTACCCGGCTCGGTAATTGGCCGGGCTAATGAGATTCTGGCTGAATTAGAGCTAGGCCAGGAACCGCTGAACCGGGAAGTAGTTTTTCAACCTAATTTGTTTAATGAAGAACCAGGATTTATTAATCAGTTGAAAGAGTTGAATTTAGATAATATTACACCGTTGGAGGCTTTATCTTATTTACATAAATGGAAAAAGGAGATTAGCTGATAGAAGGGGGGACTAGTATGTACCTGATTGGAATTGATGTGGGCGGTACTTTTACGGATGGGGCTTTAGTCAAATCAGGAGCCATTGCCGCCACCGCTAAAATTGCTACCGATAATCATAATATCAGTACCAGCCTTTTTGCTACTTTAGACCAATTACTAACAGCTCTGCCAACCTCGGAAAATATTGACCGCATCGTTATTAGTACTACGGTAGTTACCAATCTTTTAGTAACTGAACAAGTAGAACCAACTGCCTTAATTTTAATACCTGGTTACGGACTGCCTAATTCCTATTATGAAATCGGGGAATACTGTTATTTCTTAAAAGGGGCTATGGATTTTAGAGGGCAAGAAGTGGAAGAAATTGTTCCGGATGAAGTGGCCCAATGTATTAAGGCCATAAAAAAGCAGAATTTAAAACGAATTGCCATAGCCGGCAAGTTTTCTAACCGTAATAATAGCCATGAGAAGCTTATCCGGGAGCTGATTCGTAAAGAATATCCTGAAGCATTAGTATTAATTAGTTCCGAAATATCTAATCAGCTAAATTTTGCCCGCCGGGCTGCCACCACTTATTATACGGCGGTGACTTACTATGAATGGAATAATTTCGTGGATAAGGTCAGGGAAGCTGTACAAAAAAGAGGTATTAATGCCGAAGTGCAAGTACTAAAAGCTGACGGAGGAACTATGCCTCTGGAGGTATCCCGCTCCTATCCTTGTCAGACTATTTTTTCAGGACCGGCCGCCAGTACTATGGGCGGGGCCGCTTTAACCATGGATAAGTATAATTCAGTAATAATAGATATCGGAGGTACTACTTCGGATATTTCCTTGCTTATTGAGGGAGAGCCGCTGTACGCGGCTAAAGGCGCGCTTATAAATGAAAGATACACTCATGTAGAAGCTTTTTCTTTAACCTCGCTGCCTATGGGAGGAGATAGTGAAGTTGTTTATATAAACGGAAATGTTGAGGTCCTAAATAAGCGTCAAGACTTGGCCGTTTGTTTTGGCGGTAAATTTTTAACGGTTACGGATATTTTTAATGTTGGTTTTGCTTTGGAAATTGGAGATTATCAGGCTTCTCAAGTAGCTTTAGAAACCTGGGCAGCTGAGCACAATTTTATTTCCCAGGAAATTACAGAAGAAGTGATTAATATAGTTTTAAATAAGTTAACGGCGGCTTTAAATAAGATGTTCAGGGAATGGGAGAAAGAGCCGGCTTATAAAGTATGGGAAGTAGTAAATAATCGTAAATTCAATCTGGACCGCATTATAGGAATTGGAGCTGCCTCTACCGCTATTGTTCCGGTATTAGCTAAGCATTTGGGAGTTCCCTATTTTCTGCATAAATACAGCCCCATTGCTAATGCCTTAGGTACGGCTGTAGCCAGACCTACCCTTAATATTAGCTTACATGCCGATACTGAACATGGTTACTATACTATCCAGCCTAATGGCGGTTTAGATAAGATTATTAATCCCCATAAATTTAACCTGGAGGATGCTAAGGAATTAGCCTTAAATCATCTTCATATCGAATTAGCAGCCCGGGGTATAGATGAATACGGTCATGAAGCAAACTTTTATCTGGAAGAGCAGTTTAATGTTATAAGAGGTTGGGATAGAGCCGGAAAAATTTTTGATATAGGGGTACAGGTTAAACCTGGCTTCATAAAAGAGTTTATGGGGGTGTTAGAAAGATGAGGAATACCGGGATTTTGTTTTTTCCCGCCTTTGATTGGGCTATTTCTCCTACCCATCCGGAAAGGGAAGAACGGCTACTATATACCCGAGACCAGCTTTTTGAAGAAGGTATCATGGATTTACCTAATATTACCGAATATCGGCCGGAGCTTGCTACTCCGCGAGATATTTTAAGAGCCCATTTTGTGGTGCCTGATTTGGAAGCCCATTTGACAGAAGCCCATTTTGTGGCGGCCGGCTCAGCTATTACTGTAGCTGATGCCGTATTAAACCAGGAGGTTGATAATGGTTTTGCTATAATCAGACCCCCCGGACATCATGCCATGACGGTAAGTCATGGTAATCGTGGTTTTTGCAACATTAATAATGAAGCGATTATGGTAGAGTATATCCGTAAAAAGTATGGCTTAAGAAAAATCGCTATTATTGATACTGATGTCCACCATGGAGATGGAACTCAGGAAATATTTTATAATGACCCGGATATCCTTTTTATATCTTTCCATCAAGATGGCCGTACCTTGTATCCGGGCACGGGATTTATGGAAGAGCTGGGCGGGCCGGTAGCTTATGGCACTACTATAAATATACCTTTATTACCCAAGACTACTGATTATGGGATTCATTATGTATTAGACCATTTAATAATGCCCATTTTAGAAGATTTTAAGCCGGAGCTAATAGTTAATTCAGCCGGACAGGATAATCATTTTAGTGACCCTTTAGCGGAGATGTGTTTTTCCGCCCAAGGCTATGCTAAGCTAAATAGTAAATTAGCTCCTGATATTGCCGTGTTAGAAGGGGGCTATTCGGTGGAGACGGCTCTGCCCTATGTGAATACCGGGATTATAATGGCCATGGCGGGCATTGATTATTCTAATCTAAAGGAGCCCACCTATATTCCGGGTAAATTAAAAGAACCGGCCGGTAATGTAGAACATATCAAGAAAATGATAGAGATACAAAAACATAATTATTTTACCCGTAATGAGGTTGTTAAAGAACTTCGTGTCCAATTGGGTGAGTATAAAAAGGAATATATCCGCATTTTCTACGATACCGAATATATACATGAGGAACAAAATATTACCCAGCGGATTTGTCCGGATTGTTTAGGATTTAGAATTATAAAGTCAACGGCCCAGCACCGCAACGGAAAATTATATACGGTCAACTGTATAGCTATACCTATTTATGCGTGCCCAAGTTGTCAAAATCAGGCCCGGGAGGTTTATCAGGACAATATACGCCAGGGACGGTATGACTTAGTATATCTGCAAGATAAAGTTTTAGATGAGTACCGCGTATTTGACAGCAATAAGGATATGGAGAAGGTTTTTTAATGGCAATTACACTTTTAAATGATGATTTGATCAATAAGATAGCGGCGGGGGAAGTAATAGAAAGACCTGCTTCTATAGTAAAGGAATTAATTGAGAACTCCCTGGATGCTAAAGCCAGTAAAATTAATATAGCTATTCTTAATGGAGGCAAAGATTACATAGAAGTTGAAGATAATGGTATAGGTCTTGATAAAGAGGAAATACCTTTAGCTTTTTTACGCCATGCCACCAGCAAGATTAAAAGCGAAGATGACTTACATAACATATATACCATGGGATTTCGAGGGGAAGCTTTGCCTAGTATAGCTGCGGTTTCCCAAATCACCATATTCAGCAACCAAACTGATGATATAGGGGTTAGAGCCGAAATTGAAGGAGGCGTTATAAAACAGTTAGATAATTTTGCCTGCCCTAAAGGGACCAGGATTATCGTCAAAAATCTATTTTATAATACTCCTGCCCGTAAAAACTTCCTCAAGACTACGGTTACGGAAGGTAATGCCGTTTATGAAATGGTAAACAAATATGCCTTAGCCCGGCCCGACATATCTTTTAGTTTTAAAAAGGATAACAAACTATACTATAAGACCTTAGGTAATGGGAATATAAAGGATACCGTCATGGCCATTTTGGGGCAGGATTTTGCGGCTTCCTTAATTGAGGTTGATTATCAGGGGGAAGCTTATTCCCTGAGCGGACTAATATCTACTCCCGACTTTACCCGGAATAACCGCAAACACCAATACTTTTTTGTTAATTCCCGTCCTATTCGCAGCTCTATGTTATACAAAGCATTGGATACTAGTTATAAAGGTTTACTAATAAGCCGGGAAAACCCGGTAGTAATACTCTCACTTAAGCTTAAACCGGAGGATGTTGATGTTAATGTGCATCCGCAAAAAACTGAGGTGCGTTTCAAAAATGAAAAAGATATATTTCATGTCTTTTACGAAGTCATCAAAGCGAGATTGACTAAAGTAGAATATAATCCCGTACATAAATGGAATACGAGTACCGTTGAGGATAACTTCCCTGCTCAAGTCAGGGAGCCTATGGTCAGAAATTATGAAGTTCATAATAATTCTTTTAATTTTGCCCCTAGGGTCAGCGATAATAAGCTAGGTTATAAACCGGTAAATAACCTGGGACATAAACCACCTCTAACTATAGATATCGAACCTGATTTACCCCGGCCCGATTATAAGATCATTGGGCAATATGCAGGGAGTTATATTCTGATGGAATATGAGGATGCATTATGGCTAGTTGACCAACATGCGGCCGAAGAAAGAATTATTTATGCCAAACTTAAAAAACAATATGCAAATAATAATCCCAGCTCGCAATTATTAGCCTTTCCTTTAAGTCTTGAACTATCGGCTTTGGAAGTAGACATCATAATGGATAATATTGAAACATTGGCCCGGTTAGGCTTTACCATAGAACTTAGCGGACATAACTCTATAATAATCCGGGATGCTCCGGCTATAGCTTTAGGTAACGAAAAAGAATTAATCACGGAAATTATTGAACTGCTGCAAGATGGGAAAACTATAGATATACATGATAAAGCTCTAGTTACCATGTCTTGTAAAAAAGCCATAAAAGCAGGTCTTCGTTTAGGCTATATGGAGATGGAAAATATTATAGAGGATTTATTAAATACTGATAATTATAAGAATTGTCCCCATGGCCGGCCTACATTAATTAAACTTAGTCATTATGATATTGAACAGATGTTTAAGAGGTAGCACTGATGAAACTGGTAGTTACTACTACACAATCTAAGGCTGGTATGAATAACCTGCTGGATGAATTCTTAGCCGCAACTAATCTGGATTTTGCCCAGCGGGAAGGGCGGAGTATAGAGCAGCTACAACATGATTTTGATGTGGATGGGGTTATAGTTTGGCATAAGGAAGGGCCGATTTTATACCTAGGAGAACAAAAGTTTTATTTTCATCCCAGCATGGCTAAAAACCGCATTTCTATGTATAGAAAGTTTAATACTATGGACCCTTTAGTTAAAGCTTGCGCTATAACCGGTGCAGATAAATTGCTTGATTGTACCTTAGGCCTGGGAGCTGATGCTATTGTAGCCTCTTACTTTAACCCGGACGGACAAATTATCGGATTAGAGTCATCTTCGCCTATAGCTTGGCTGGTTAAATGGGGCATGAAATTATATCAGTCCCAAATGAGCTGGTTAGATGAAGCTATTCACCGTATTCAAGTTATTAATGATAATCATATGGATTTTTTAAAATCATTGCCCGATGCTGCTTTCGATATAGTCTATTTTGATCCTATGTTTAGAAAACCATTATTAAAAAGTACGGCTTTATCACCTTTACGCCTCATAGCGAATCATGAACCTTTAACAGTGGCGTCTATCCATGAAGCCTGCAGAGTTGCCCGTAAAAGAGTAGTAGTAAAAGAATTAAGCGGCAGTTTAGAATTTGACCGGTTAGGTATTCAAAACTTTTCCGGCAGCCCTAATAATAAAATAACTTATGGAGTTATTGAGGTTTAGAACCGGGGACGGTTTGAGATTGATGTAAAAGTCTTAGATATTGCTCGGTAACGGTAGGCTTCGCCTACTTGGTTTAACGCAGATTCACACTGATTTTTTATGATTTACGCTGTTTTTTATTAAAGAAGGTCAGTGTAATTCAGCGCCCGAAGGGTCAGCGGTATCAGCGTCAAGCCTTGGCGGTCGCAGACCGCCTCTACTTATACATTCAACATGATTAAATTAGATTTCAAATGGAATTAAAATTACGATAATTACGGAGTGATAGTATTGTGCTTAACTTAGCCGCTTTAGTCGGCCCTACCGCCGTCGGTAAAACTGAAATTTCTCTTTATGTAGCGCAAAATATAAAGGCGGAAATACTCTCCTGCGATTCTATGCAGGTTTATAAGGGTATGAATATAGGCACAGCTAAAGCTTCTTTAGCAGAGCAAAAAATAATTAAACACCATTTAATTGATTTAGTAAGTCCTGATGAGGATTATAGTGTAGCTGATTATCAAGCCCAAGCCAAGCTAATAATAGAGGAGCTTAATCATCAAAATACTATTCCTATTTTAGTTGGAGGAACCGGGCTATATTATCAGGCTGTAGTAGATAATTATGTTTTTTATCCGATGGCCACCAAAAATGAAATTCGGGATAAATGGGATGAATTAATAAATCAGCAAGGTTTAGATTACGCTTATGAGTACTTAAAAAGTATTGATAGTGAATATGCAGCTATGATTAGCAGTAATGACCAGAAAAGAATAGTCCGGGCTATTGAGGTATATGAATTAACTGGTCAGCCTTTCTCCTCCATGCAGCTAAAAAACTCCGGCACATATAATTTAGCAACGGTGGGATTATATCTAGAAAGGCAAGAATTGTATAAAAGAATAAATGCTAGAGTTTTACATATGTTAGATAATGGGTTAATAGAGGAGGTATCTGCGCTCAGAAAAAACGGTTATGATCTAAACCTTAGTTCGATGCAATCGGTAGGCTACATACAAGTAGGTTTCTATTTAGACGGATTTTTAACTAAAGAGCAAATGATATATGAAATACAAAGAGAAACCAGGCATTTGGCCAAAAGACAGTATACTTGGTTTAATAAAGATAAACGCATTGTTTGGTTTGATGTGGCTAGATACCCGGATAGGGAAGAACTAGCTAAAAATATTTTAATTCATTTTGAAGGACAATTATCTGCAATGTAGAATTTAGGTGAATAACAATATGAAATGGGGGTTAAACCTTGATGAGTAAAAACCAGCTTAATCTTCAGGATGCCTTTTTGAATCAGGTTAGAAAAGATAAAATACCTGTAACTGTGTATCTGGTCAACGGATTTCAAATAAAGGGACTAGTAAAAGGGTTTGATAATTTTACGGTAATAATTGAGATGGACCAAAAACAACAGTTAGTTTATAAACATGCTATTTCAACTGTATCACCCCTTAAGCCGCTGGGAGCTTTCTATTTAGATAAAAATGAAGATGAATAACCCGGCTCCGGCCGGGTTTTTCCATGAGGACATAATATGCCATTGACTTCTCGAAGAGTTGCTTGGTTTTAGAAGCGTATGACTTGAGGTTCAGTAGTGAAAGAGGAAATTGTCGCCGTAACATTTTCCAGATAAAAAACTTGAGTATTGCCGTCGTCGGCTGCATAGATCGTTTTTAATTCCGGGTAGGCCTCTAACATATCCTGTTTTGGTTCAAGACGGTCATCTTCTACGGCCATAGCTTCTATACGAATCCATTTACCATCCGTCATACCGCAGATTTCTATTTTGGGATTGGCTTTTATCTGCCGGGATACTTTTTTAATTTTGCCGGTCTGAATATAAAGTTTATTTTCAAAGATATTAATGGTTCCAAAGGGCCTTACTCGAGGTTGATCTCCATCCATTGTGGCGATGTAATATGTACCGCATTTTTTTAAAAATTCATAAACTTCTTGCATGTATTTACCTCCCTATTATCTTAAATTTATAGATGAAATTATACATAATATAATGTGCCAGTACAATTAAAGCCCTTTATAAATTTTCATTATCAATAATGTTTAAAAATCCGTGGGCATAATTAAGTTTGGAGATAAAACCTATATTTTAGCCGAGCGATGGTACCCTTGGCGGAGGAACTAAAGTTTATACTATTTAATTGGCATTAATAATTCGCTCACTGTGATTAAAGAGCTTATTATATAGTAAAATTGCCTGGCGGTCGGTAAGGCTAGATAAAAAATCACATATCTCTCTTTCCGGTGTGGCTAAATAGCTATGGAGAAGGGTTCGTGGTTTTAGGAAATCGACATATATTTTAGTGGGCAGTTGTTTGGGATTTTCCAAATAGGCATTATATAATTCATTAATTATCCTTTTAGCTTTAGTATCCATAATAGCAGTTATAGAGCTATCATATACATATTTATTAACAAATTTTCTGAATTGGTCAAATGCAGAGCCGTATTTTTTAAAACCGACTATATATTCCTGGTGATTCCTAACATCTTCTACACTTTGTATATTTAATTCCATGATCTTTGCGGCGGTTCCTTCAGTTAAGTCTGTTATGAGCTTATTTAAAATGCTGCTCACCCCATATTGCTTGTCGGCATTGAAAAGCTCCCATATATTATCTAGAGCTTTTTCATCTAATAAAGGATTTTCTTTTAGTATAGTTGAAGAATAATAGGCGTCTTCAAAGTCATGAGAAACATAGGCGATTGTATCTGCAAATCTTACTACTTGGGCCTCCAGGGAGGGAGGAGAATCTGGAGCAAGATGCGCGCATATACCACTAGTATCTTTAGTATGCTTTAAGATACCTTCTCTTACTTCCTTAGTTAAATTTAATCCGGGGTAATGTGCTCCTGTTTTGGTTTCTAGTAATTCTACCACCCGAATACTCTGTTCATTATGGTAAAAACCCCCGTAATTTCTTAAATTTTTATTAAGCAGGTCTTCAACTGCATGTCCGAAAGGCGTATGCCCTAAATCATGACCAAGAGCTATTGCTTCTACCAGGTCTTCATTTAGCCTTAAGGACCTGGCAATTCCTCTAGACATTTGGGCAACCTCTAAACTATGAGTTAAACGGGTACGATAGTCATCATTTTCATGATTAACAAAAACCTGGGTTTTATACATTAGCCTCCGAAACGCCTTGGAGTGTAAAATTCTATCCTTATCCCTTTGAAAATCAGTTCTAGTTTCTAAATTATTAGATTTCTCCTCATGATCTCGGCTATTTTCTACCGGCTTTTTTACCGCATAGGAAGCTAAATATGGGGCTTGAATTTCTTCTAATTCTCTTTTATATAATTTATTCATTAATAAAAACTCCTTTAACATGCAAAAGAATCTCCAATAAAATTAACTAAATATTAACATAAAATAGCTAAATTAACAGGGTAGTCGAATAAAAATATTAAATATATAGGTATGAAGGAAATTGAACATATTAAAAGAATTTGTTAATGAATTGTTATTTATAATTTGATCAAATTATTTAAATTAATATTTATAGATATTTTGGAGGAATTTAATGTATAATTTGGTGATATTTCAAGGGCCGAGTGGTGTTGGTAAAACAACCTTACAAAGCCAGATGGAGTTAGAAAAAGTAGTAACTTATACATCCCGCCAGCCTAGGCCAAATGAGATAAATGGTGTTGATTATTATTTTTCATCCCGGCAAGAAATTATATCTCTTTATGAAAAAGGCAATCTATTAGAGTATACCGAGTATAATGGCAATATTTACGCTACTTCATTATTATCTATTCAAGAGGTGTTTAATAATAAACATATAGCCTCAATTGTGTTAGATAATAACGGTACCCAGAAACTTAAAGAAATGTTCGGCAATCAAATATTAGTTATTGGAGTCTATGCTTCCTATCAAGAGTGTAAACAACGTTTAACCAAAAGATTCACGGAAGAGGAGGCTTTAGATAGGCTATTATCCTATGAAGATGAAGTCAATGATTTATTTAATAATAGCGATATTATTATATGTAATGCTAATAATAATTGGGAAACTACCCTTAAGGTAATAAATAATTTGAAAGTCTTGCTAAAATGATTTATTAATTTTTGAAATTTTATAAATAGGTTTACCTGGACTTTTAGCCGCTCAATAGGAGCGGCTTTTTATGTTTTTTAGAATTTCATTATCTGATTGGCCATATTACCGTTTTTCTGTAATACCTAAATATTCTTTTAATGCTGATTGCAATATATGAGAAAAATTAACTTGATTTTGTTCAGCAATATCATTTAACCATTTAGGGACAGTTAGAGTTTTCTTAACGGATCTATTTTCCATATCATCGCGTACTGGAGGCATCCAAGCCTCTACTAGGACAATGCGCTGATTATTATCAACAGCAAAATCAGTTAAGAGTGAAGGTTCAGGAATAATATCTTTATCCTGCTCCATATTGTATAAATGTAATTCCATAGCATCTTTAGCCATAAAGGTAGCTTCCTCTAATGAATCAGCACAGGTAAAACAACCTGGTAAATCAGGAAATTCAATAGAGATACCATCACTATCAAAAGTAAATATGGCGGGAAATATATATCTGTTTTTCATAGGTTTAACCTCCTTGTTCTTATTCGGTGAAATCAAGCTTTGCCTGCAAGAAAATACTTTTTACGGTTTTTACAGGAAGGTCTTTTCTAGGATGGGGAACTGTAACCTTATTATTAAATTGTGCATGTTTTAAATGTATATGTGACCCTCTTTGAGAGTCAATATACCAGCCGTTTTGTTGCAAAATATTTAAAATATCTTTGGAAGAATAACTTTTCAAACTAAACCCCCCAGGTACTTTTAAATATAACACGTGTTATTTATACGTGCAATGGTCCGCATAAATCATTAATTAATATTCATCATGATGTTTTTTATGGTTTGCTAAATGGGCAGGGAAGTGATTATAATAAATCATCTATACTGGATTAATATTAGATTTGACTTAACCTTAATTAAAGTATAATTATAATTAACTAAAAACATCACCACTTTTGGCTATTTATCATATAATAATTTAGATATTGGGGAAGTGGTGATATTTTGGAGATATCTATGAAGTTTGATGCAAATAGTCAAACCGGATCTGATAATGCATCATATATAGGGCAAAACTCCTTTCCGCGGAGTGAATCTTTTAAAGAGTTAGAACAACTGATAGGCTTAAAGGAAGTTAAAAAAACCTTGGCAGAAGTGACGGCTTTTTCCTTAATTCAGAATCGCAGAACCCAACTTCATTTAAAAGCATCTCCCACTGTCTTACACATGGTTTTTAACGGTAACCCCGGTACGGGAAAAACTACCGTCGCTCGGATTTTGGGTAATATATTTAATGATATAGGGGTATTATCCAAAGGTCATTTAGTGGAAGTGGAAAGAGCTGACTTAGTGGGGGAGTACATTGGTCATACTGCCCAAAAGACTAAAGAAATGCTCAAAAAATCTATGGGCGGAATTATGTTTGTAGATGAAGCCTATACCTTAGCTCAAGGAGGGGAAAAGGATTTTGGCAAGGAAGCTATAGCCACAATGGTTAAAGCCATGGAGGACTATAGGGATAACTTAGTTATAATTTTAGCTGGATACACTAGGGAAATGGAAAAGTTCATGACATCTAATCCGGGTCTAAGGTCGCGTTTTCCCATTCATATTAAGTTTAAAGATTATGATGATGAGGAATTATTTCAGATTGCTTTGCAGATGTATTTAGAAAGGGATTATGAATTAACCAGCCGATGCCGGTGGAAACTTAAGAATATCTTAAATGAATTTACTAAAAACCATCATCCACATAGTGGTAATGCCCGGTATGTAAGAAATTTAGTCGAGAAGTCCATAAGATTACAAGCTTTGAGGATAGTAGATAAATCTAACTTAAACCGCAAAGAATTGGTTACAATTGAAGAAAAGGATTTACCTGATCCTAGTTCTATTTAAATATAATATAAGTGGTGATGTAAGTTGTATGCGTTGGATGTAATAAAAGAAGCTGAAGCAGTTTTAGCTAAGGAATTTCAATATTATGAGGAAATTGCTTATACTAACCAGGTGAAAATATTAGAATGTTTTCAAAAACATAAGGTTAGGGAAAATAATTTTCATCCGGCTTCCGGATATGGGTATGGTGATTATGCCAGGGATAGCTTAGAAGCGATTTATCGGGATGTTTTTGGCGGAGAAGATGCTTTAGTCAGAAGTCAGATTGTATCGGGAACTCATGCTATAGCCAGTTGTTTACTAGGTTTATTAAAACCAGGGGATGAACTTATATCTATAGCGGGGGCTCCTTATGATACCTTAGGTAAAGTCATTGGAAAAAAGCAAAAAATCCGGGGCACTATAATTGAAAAGGGGATTACCTATAAGGAAGTAGCTCTAGATGATAAAGGCAATCCCGACCTTGCAGCTATTAAAAAGCAAGTTACAGACCAGACGGCTATGGTTCTTATCCAAAGGTCCAAAGGTTACAGTTTAAGGCCAGCCTTGAGTATAAATACTATTAAAGCTATGATTGATACAGTTAAAGAGATTAATCCTAATATTATAGTTGTGGTAGATAATTGTTATGGGGAATTTACAGAAAACCTCGAACCCCCCCAAGTAGGAGCTGATATAACGGCAGGTTCTTTAATAAAAAATCCGGGTGGAGGCTTAGCTCCCTCGGGGGGGTACATAATTGGCCGGGAAGATTTAGTGGAAGAAATCTCTTATTACTTAACTGCCCCTGGTTTAGGGAAAGATTTAGGGGCCAGCCTGCTTAACAGCCGCTGGTTATACCAAGGCTTATTTATGGCTCCTCATACGGTTTTGCAAGCGGTTAAGGGCGCCGGTTTATTAGCTTATATCATGGAACAAAACGGTTTTAGGGTATATCCTAAGTGGAATGAAAAACGCTTTGATATAGTACAGGCAGTAGAATTTAATACTCCTGATGAGGTACTTAAATTTT
Organism: Bacillota bacterium; assembly: GCA_023395515.1. Taxonomy (GTDB): domain Bacteria; phylum Bacillota; class Syntrophomonadia; order Syntrophomonadales; family Syntrophomonadaceae; genus JAAYRQ01. The sequence goes on along the minus strand of JAEWZB010000095.1, from coordinate 25,940 downwards.
GCCAAATTATACAAAGCAGTTCACCTATAGATAGTGATGTGCATCTTGAATTTGCTCTATTGCCCGGATATACAGATAAAGTAGTTATGGCGGCCGGAACTTTTGTCCAAGGGTCTTCCCTTGAGCTTTCCTGTGATGCACCCTTAAGGGAACCTTACTGTGCATACTGGCAGGGGGGGTTAACTTATGAGCATGTAAGGTTGGTAATAAGCAGGATAATTGCTTGGTTATCTAATTCAAATAAATAAGGGGGTAATTATATTGGGAGTTGATACTCTAGTTTTAGTGGGAGTAATAGTTTTAATTGTAATAGGTATTATGGGCACGGTGGTTCCGCTCTTGCCCGGGGTTCCTTTAATATTTATTTCTATTTGTGCTTATGGCTGGTATGAGAATTTTAACTTAATTACTCCTAAATTAATCGTTTTATTTGGGGGACTAACTATATTATCTATGTTTTTAAATTATTTAGCTGCTACCTTAGGAGCTAAACATTTTGGTTCCAGTAAATACGGAATATGGGGGGCCTTACTGGGAACTTTTATCGGGCTATTTATTTTTCCGCCTTTAGGCATTTTTATCGGCCCGTGGGTAGGTGCATTTATCGGAGAATACCTTTACTTAAAAGACGTTAATAAATCTGTGCAAGCCGGCTTAGGGGCTGTAGTAGGTCTTATTTCCGGCATATTTTTTGAATTAGCTATTGCCTTAACTATGGCTATTTGGTTTCTTATTCGCGTCTTTTAAATTGAAAGGATTTATAAAATGTGCTAACCTTATTTAGTTAGAAAAGCAATTGCTGGAGGGATAAACCAAGTGACCAAAGAAGAAATTTTAAAATCGGCCAGTGAGAATAATGTTAAATTTATAAGACTCCAGTTCACGGATATTTTAGGAGTTATGAAAAGTATATCTATAACCGTAGATCAATTAGAAAAGGCTTTAGATGGAGAATTAATGTTTGACGGTTCTTCTATTGAAGGCTTTGTCCGTATCGAGGAATCGGACATGTATTTAAGACCGGATTATACTTCCTTTTTGATACTGCCTTGGGACAGCACTAACTCTACGGGTCAAACGGCTAGATTAATATGCGATATTTTTGATTCCAATAATGAACCATTTACCGGCTCACCCCGTTTTGCTTTAAAAAAAGTGTTAAAGGAAGCTGAAGCTCTAGGATATTCTATGTTTGTAGGCCCCGAACCTGAATTTTTCATGTTCCACTTAGATGAAAACGGTCAGCCTACCCTAAATACTAATGATAAGGCCAGTTATTTTGATTTGCCGCCGGTTGATAAAGGAGAAGAAGCCCGCCGGGATATGGTGGAGACTTTGCAAAGCATAGGCTTTGAGATTGAAGCATCTCACCATGAGGCAGCACCGGGGCAGCATGAGATAGATTTTAAGTACAATGAAGCTTTGCCTACCGCAGATAATATTGTGACTTTTAGAATTGTGGTCAGAACTGTAGCTCAACATCATGGACTTCATGCTACTTTTATGCCTAAACCTATTTATGGTATTGCCGGATCAGGAATGCATTTACATATTTCTTTATTTAAAGATGGAGAAAACGTATTTTATGACAGTACCAAAGAAGATGGCCTAAGTGATATTTGCCGACATTTTATTGCCGGGGTTATTAAGCATGCTAAAGCTATTTCAGCCATAACTAGTCCCACGGTTAATTCTTACAAAAGATTAGTACCCGGCTATGAAGCTCCAGTTTATATAGCTTGGTCATATAGAAACAGAAGTCCTTTAATCCGCATACCGGCCCGCCGAGGAATCGGAACCCGGGTGGAGTTAAGAAATCCCGACCCGACCTGTAATCCTTATTTAGGTTTGGCCGTAATTCTTAAGGCGGGTTTGGAAGGAATACAGAAGCAGCTAGAGCCGCCTGCGGCAGTGGAACAAAATATATACGAGATGGATTTAGCTGCCCGCCAAATTCAAGGAATCGAATCTTTACCAGAAAATCTATATGAAGCTATCCAGGAGCTAAGAAAGGATGAATTAATCCAAGACGCTCTGGGCGAGCATATTTACTCTAGATTTGTATTAGCTAAAATGAAGGAATGGGAGAGTTATAGCTCCCGGGTTTATGATTGGGAAATAAATGAGTATTTAGAAAAGTTTTAGGAGCACCATATAGTGCTCCTAATTTAAAATCTGCGTAATAAACCTGATACCTTTCCGGCTATTTGAACATCGTTGAAAACCATAGGCTGCATAGAGCTATTTTCCGGTCTTAGTTCTATGTAGCCTTCTTTTTTATAAAAACGTTTAACCGTTGCTTCATCTTCAACTATAGCTACAATTATTTCGCCATTGGAAGCACTGGATTGTTGGCGCACAATCAAATAGTCTCCATCCATAATGCCGGCTTCAATCATACTTTCTCCCTTAACCTTCAGAATAAAGTGACTGCCGCTGCCTACAAAATTAACTGGAACCGGCAGGTATTCTTCAATATTTTCCTCAGCCAGGATAGGAGAACCGGCTGCCACACTGCCAACTACCGGCAAGTTTAATGATTCGGTGATCAAATCTGATGATTCAGGCTCAATAGGTATAATAGCTCTGGTTTTAGCCGGATCACGCTTTAATAATCCTTTTTCCTCTAGTTGGAGCAAATGGCTGTGCACAGTGGAACTGGACTTTAAACCTACGGCTTGACCTATTTCTCTGACTGAAGGAGGGTATCCGGTATTCTTAATTTGGTTTTTTATATAATCTAAAATAAGCTGCTGTCTATCACTAATCCCTGAACTCATTGGCAATTACCTCCGGTGATTTTTGTAAATTATACCATAAGAATTGAGGTAAAAACAGACGTTCGAGTTTAATTTGTCCAAAAACTTTGGGGATTAATATTTTCAATACTAGCTAAAATTTTCTTTTTAGCCCCCGGGTGTTGGGTTTCTAAGAGACTGACTAAATCTGCCACTTCACTTCGTTTGGTTAAGCCATCAGCCGGGCAACGGTTTTCCACGGCCTTAATATCTAAGTAGTCAGCCAGCTTAATAATATTTTTTTCTTCTACATAAATCAGAGGACGGACTAAAGTGATATCAACCCGGTCCAGATAAGTTTTGGGCTTAAAAATGTTATAGCGGTTTTCGTAAAGCATGGACAGGAACATGGTATTAACCACATCATCTAAATGATGTCCCAGGGCTACTTTATTACAACCTAGCTTTTTAGCCGTATTGTTAAGGGCCCCCCGGCGCAGGTTGGCACATAATGAACAGGGATTTTTCTCCTGTCTGATATCATAAACTACCTGGCCGATATTGGTAGGTTCTACATGTAAGCTGTAGCCATAGTCGGCACATAAATTTTGTAAGCTGGCAATTTCATTATTCCAGCCTAAATCAATATATATTGGGTAAATATCAAATAAAAGGGGAGTGTATTTTTGGAGTAACTGCAAGAAGAATAACAACACAGTGCTATCTTTTCCTCCGGACATACCTACGGCTACTTGATCCCCATTTTCAATTAAATTATATTTTAAATTGGCATTTCTTACTTGTCTAAACATAAGTTTAGTTAATCTGTTACTCATGTTAATCACCTGCTTTGCTAGATATATTCCACTATACTAGTAGTATAAATAACGGAACGGTGGGGAAACCGTTCCGGCTTTTACTTAGGGATAAATTTAAACAACTTTTGTTTTAGAGCTATTTATTCATAACTACTTTTAACCAGTTCTATAGGATGCATAACCTTAGCATTCCAGTTATGTTTATTAACTCCATGTTTAAGCTGCATCATACAACTGGGGCAACAGGTAGCTAGTATATCAGCACCGGTAGTCATGGCACTATCCATTTTAACATCCAGTATTTTCATGGACATATCATGGTGAGTTACACTATAGGTTCCCGAACCCCCACAACATCTATTAGCCAAAGGCATCTCTATATATTCCACTCCCGGAATTCTTCTTAAAAGTTCCCGGGGTTGTTCTTTAATATCTTGAGCATTAGCTAAATGACAGGGATCGTGATAAGTAACTTTTATTTTTTGAGTTACATCTTTAGGGGGTAATTTAATATCAATTATATCTATTAGAAATTTAGTTAAATCTATAACCTTACCGGCAAATTCTTGGGCTTGGTCTTCGATTTTTAATCCTCCCACCAGAAAATTCATATTCTTAGCCGATAGGGCCGAGGAACAGGAAGCACAATCAGTAATAATATAATCAAAATTAAAAGAGTTATAGATTTTAATATTATGGGCCGCTAGTTTTCGGGCTGTATCCATTTTACCGTTAGCAATATGGGGTAAGCCGCAGCACTTGGCATTATCAGGTACAATTACCTCACAGCCATTTCTGGTTAAAACATCTATAGTAGCTAAAGCTACCTGGGGTTGGAATAAATCAGTTCCACAGCCTAAAAAATAACCCACGGTAAACCTTTTTTCTCCCCGGGCCGGGTTGATTTCTTTTATTTGAGAGCGGGCACTTTGGTAAGGAAGCCCATCTAACATTTTTTCTGCTTTGCCTAAATCTCCCGGTAATATTTTCATTAAACCCAGATGGCGGGCCAACTTTTGCAAGCCGGTCTTTTGTGCTCCCCATATAAGCTTAGTCGAGGCTCTTAGCCAGGCCGGATTAGTCCATAAGCTGTCAAATACCAGTTCTTTGCCTATAGTAGGGTTATTATCATATATATAAGACCGGGCGGCCGCATTTAATTCATGAATATCAATTCCTGAAGGACAGTTAACACTGCAAGTTTCGCACATTAAACAGCTGGTTAATCTGTCATTAACGGCATCACTAGGTTCTACAACCCCATCCCTTAACATTTGCACCATAAAAACGTGGCCCCGGGGGGCAGCAGTTTCATTGCGTATTTCAGCAAAAACCGGACATACACTCCGGCATTTCCCGCATCTTACACATTTCATTATTTGCTCTTTGACGGGGGGCAATTCATGGAACTTCATTTTAAACAACTCCTTAAAGGGTTAGATGAGTTTACCGGGATTCATTATCCCTTTTGCATCGAAAGCATTTTTAATCTTTTTCATATAGTCTAAAGCTAGTCCATGTTCTAACTGGGCATATTGCCTTCTGACCGCACCGACCCCATGTTCGCCGGTAGTAGAGCCTTCCATTTCAATAGCTAAAAGATGTATTTCATGCACAAGTTTTTCCACTTGGGCAACTTCTTCAGGTATCTCCGGGTTAATAACCGGAGCGGTATGCACATTGCCGTCCCCAATATGACCATAGTTAACTACCTTAATTCCGTATTTAGCGGCGATGCTTCTTATGGCCCGTAAGGTATCGGCCACTTTGGCTAAAGGGACACTAATATCTTCACCGGCAAAAATCCGGCTGCCATCAGGTCTGACTCTAGCCGCGGCTGTAGCAGTTACACTGCGGCCTTCCCATAACTGGGCCATTCTTTGCGGTTCAGTCGACCACTCTACACTTCTAGCTCTTTTTAAGGCTACCTCAGTTATAGTTTGACCTTCATACTCCACACTGGGAGGATTGCCATCCACTTCAAAAAGCAAGATAGCCTCAGCATTAGGCAGATTAATTTCGGGTTTAAACATATTTACAGCTTCAATAGCGGAACTGTCTAATATTTCAATACCGGAAGGCAAAATTCCGGCTTGGTAAACTTCTAAAACGGTTTCCGGGGCATCATCAAGCTTATCAAATACGGCCATAGCTATGCCACGGGCCCGTGGTTTAGGCCAACATCTTAATCTGATCCTGGTTACTATGCCTAAGATGCCTTCCGAACCCACAAATAATTTAGTCAAATTTAATCCGGATACATTTTTAATAGATTTAGATTTCAGGCCGCCGGTAACAATAACCTCTCCATTAGGCATCACAACTTCCAAGCCTAAGATATATTGTTCAGTACACCCGTATTTAACCGCTCTAAGTCCACTGGCATTATTAGCCACCATGCCGCCTATGGTGCACATCTGACTACTGCCCGGATCAGGAGGGAAGAAAAGGTTATGTTTAGCTAATTCCCGGTTCAGATCAGCATGAATAATACCGGGACGCACTATAACTTGCATATTTTTATTATCAATCTCGACAATTTCATCAAAGGTGGATAAATCTAATACTATTCCATCTTCAACTGCTATACATCCGCCGGTTTCACCGGTTCCGGCCCCCCGGGGAATTACATTAATTCCGTTATTATAAGCATATAACATTATTTTTTGTACATCTTCGGTTGATTTGGGTAAAACTACTGCCGTAGGGGTACTAGGCTTAAGTTTAGTTAAAAATGAGCTATCATAAGAATAGTACATTAAGTCTAACTCTTCGGTTAAGACTTTATCTTTACCCAAAATTTCCACTAGGGATTTTCTAATATCTGATTTCTCCATCTTTTCACTCCCTAATCAAGTAAGCTTTTAAATACAAAGCTATTATAGCATAGAAGAATTCCAGGTTTATAAAAAAGTATAGTAAGGTATAATCTAACTATTATACTAAAAGATAAGTATAATAGTTTTAATCAGGGCTCAAAGCCAAGTTTTGCTAATAATAAACCTTTATATGACATAATAGACTATCATCAAAAAGAAAGTAAGGAGAGATTATTATGTACTCCGATCTTTTAAAAATATTGCCCCCGGACTGCATAAAGGTAAATGAGCCGATGAAAAATCATACCAGCTTTAAAATAGGCGGACCGGTAGATATGTTAATTGAACCGGATAATACCCAGCAAGTTAAAGAGGTTATAAGCTGGACTAAAGCTAATAATCAACCTTTATTAGTTTTCGGTTTGGGCAGCAACCTTTTAGTACGGGATAAAGGGATACGTGGTATTGCGGTAAAACTAGGCAATAATCTCAATAAGGTTAGTGTTCGCACTAATGTAATAGAAGCAGAAGCCGGAGTTAGATTATCTGTTTTAGCCAAACAAGCAGCCTTTAATAGTTTAACCGGGCTGGAATTTGCCGAAGGAATTCCCGGCAGCTTAGGCGGAGCTGTATTTATGAATGCCGGAGCTTATGATGGGGAGATGAAGGAGGTACTTATGCGGGTAACTGCTATTAGCCCCACCGGTGAGATAAAAACCTTTAATGGTGATGAAATGCAGATGAGTTACCGTAAAAGTATTTTTCAGACTAATGGTCATTATATTTTAACAGCTGAATTAGGATTGCAGCCGGGAGACAAAAATGAGATTTTAGCTAAAATGCAAAAATTTGCCCAGAGCCGCAGGGAAAAGCAGCCTTTGGAATATCCTAGTGCCGGCAGCACTTTTAAAAGGCCGGTAGGTCACTATGTGGGGCCTATGCTGGAAGAATTGGGACTGAAAGGCTTTACTATGGGCGGGGCGCAAGTATCGGCCAAACATGCAGGTTTTATAATTAATACCGGTAATGCAACGGCCCAGGATGTACTTGATTTAATTTCTTACATTCAAGCCCAGGTCGCCGCAAAATATGGAATTAACTTGGAACCGGAATTAAAAATAATAGGTGAAGAATAACCAGATTAAGGATATGTGTTATGAAAGTTGTTTTAGCAGCATTAAATGCCAAATTTATCCATGCATCCCTGTCTTTAGCTTATTTAAAAGCTTATAGTCAAAATGATTTATGGGATATAGAAATTCGGGAATATACCATTAATGAACCTATAGACGATATTTTGGCCGACCTTTATCTGGCTAAGCCCGATGTTTTATGTTTTTCCTGCTATATCTGGAATATAGAGCCTACCTTACGGCTTTGCCACGATTTCAAGACTATCAATCCTCATATTCCCATAATATTAGGCGGCCCCGAGGTCTCCTACGATTCTGTAGCCCTTTTAGATAACCATCCGGTCGATTTTATTGTGGCCGGGGAAGGGGAAGAGACTTTTACCGAACTTTTAGAAGCTATTTTTTATAAAGGGGACCTGGCTGGATTAAAAGGAATTAGCTACCGTGATAATGGTCAAATTAAAACTAATCCTGACCGGAACCTGATTATAGATTTAGATGTGATTCCTTTCCCTTATCAAGACAACTTAAGCTCTTACGCTAATAAAACCATTTATTATGAATCATCACGGGGGTGTCCTTTTAATTGTGCCTATTGTTTATCCTCCACCATTAAAGGAGTCCGTTTTTTCTCTTTAGAGAGGGTAAAGAAAGATCTAAGTTATTTAATGGACCATAAAGTCAGGGAAGTAAAGTTTGTGGATAGGACTTTTAACTGTAATGAACCCCGAGCTATAGAAATAATGCAGTACATTATAGATAACAATACTGATACTAAGTTTCACTTTGAAATAGGAGCGGAACTAATTTCAGAAGAATTTATCAGTTTTCTGGCCGATATGCCTTCTAATATGTTTGATTTTGAAATTGGCATTCAATCTACTTTTTTACCGGCTTTAGCAGCGGTGAACAGGAAAACTAATTGGAGTATATTGGAGAAAAAGGTGAGATCACTAGTTCAACTTGGTAATATTCATATTCATCTTGATCTTATCGCCGGTTTACCCTATGAAACCTATGCTGATTTCGGGCAGTCTTTTAATGATGTATATAAGCTTAACCCGGATATGCTGCAATTAGGCTTTCTTAAACTATTAAAAGGTTCGGCGATCAGGAACTATGCCCACCAATATGGATATATACACCAAAATCAACCACCTTACCAAGTTTTAGCTAATAATTCGATTAGCTATGATGAAATAATAAAGTTAACTAATATTGAAAAATTAGTTAACCGTTATTTTAATACCCATATAATTGAGGAAACCTTATATTTTATTACCCAGGAAATTTTTTCCGGAAATGCATTTAGGTTTTTTGCATCATTTGCGCAGTATTGGCGGGAACAAAATTTATTTTATTTCGGGCACAAGCGTGATAAAGAATATAGTATCGTAAAGCAATACATAAATCATAATTTCCCCGGTTATGCTTTAAAAATAAACGAAACCCTTAAATATGATTATTGTAAAAACAATCACTCCTATAATCTGCCTGTAACTATAGAAACCAAATCATTAGCAGATATTAATAATCTCTTGAACCTGCTTTTAAAAGATGAGGCATTTGTTTCTCATCATCTTAATGACTTAAAAGGGAAAACGGTTAGGGAAATAAAAAAGTATGTAAATTTAGTTCATTTTGACCTAAACCCTTTAGACTCATATAGTAAACCCGGGTTTATTATGTTTGTTTACGATAGTTCGAAAAAAGCTGCCCGAATTATAGATGTAACTGAACATATAAGAGCAGATCTAGATACTGACAGTATTGCGTCCCGAATTCTTAGCCCGATATAAGGCTTCATCCGCTCCTTTAACTACATCTGGCCAATCAAGATTAGTACTGGGATGATAAGTTGATACTCCGGCACTTATAGTTACCTTACCAAAATCCTCATTATTTTCATGAAGTATTTTAAGGTCTTGTATCGCTTGAATAATGCGGTCTGCTATCATTAGAGCCCCTTCCTTATCAGTTTCGGGTAGGATTAGAACAATTTCTTCGCCACCATAGCGGGCAATAAAGTCAGTAGCGCGGCAAGTGTCATTTATAGCTTGGGCTACTTTTTGCAATACTACATCACCTTGTTGATGTCCATATAAATCGTTATAGTTTTTGAAATGATCTAAGTCAGCGATGATCAGGGAATAAGGCCGGGAATATCTTTCCGAATAACTATGAGTCTGAGCAATTTGTTCATTAAAAGCACGCCTATTCCAGATTTGCATTAGTTCATCTTTGCGGGCCAACTCTTCTAATTTGGTATTCAGTTCTAGTAATAAATCTGAAAAAGTCTGAAGTTCTTGATTTTTAATAAGGAGCTCTTTCTCATATTCTCTTATTTTTAAGTGGATTTTAATTCGGGCTATAACCTCTTTGGAATAAAAAGGCTTAGTAATATAATCTACGGCTCCCGCTTCTAAACCAGCCACCCGTTCTTCAGCATCTACTTTGGCCGTAAGAAAGATAATGGGGATACCGGCAGTTCTTAAGTCTTTTTTCAGCCTTTTTAAAACTTCATAGCCATCAATATCAGGCATCATGATATCTAAAAGTATTAAATCAGGATTATATTTTACCGCCTTTTCATATCCATCAATTCCATCAAAAGCAGTTAAAACTATATATTCTTCCTGACCTAAGGAAGATTTTAGTACATTACGAATGATTTCTTCGTCATCGATAATTAGTATAGTATATTTATTCATAAACACCCTCCTTTATATGTTTAGCAATGATGGTTAAAAGATTATTACTGGTAACGGGTTTATAAAGAAAATCATTAATTAATTCATCATTATAATTATCGTTTAATTTAGCTATGGCAATTAATGCTTTATAATTAATAAGCTTAATTTGGTTATATAATGGTTCATCATATTTTTTAAGCATTTCCAGATCAACTAATATAATGTCAAATGGTTTTTTACCGGCTATTTGAGCAACCTCTAAAATATTAGCCGCACTATGAACTACATAACCTTGATTCTGCAAGATTTTTTCTATTAGTAAAACATTGATAGAATTTTCATCAATAATTAAAATATCGGCGGTTTTAACTATAGGGTTAGTAGTTAAGGCGGGGAAGGCGAGAGCTTTTAAAGCATGGACTAAGGCAGCCAATGAATCCACACATTTACACGATTTAGGCATGATGCGGGGGAAATATCCTGGGTTACTCAGACAATATAAATTTGGTGCATTAGGGCAGGATTCTAGCGGAATGGTGTTATAGTCTACTACAACTATTTCCGGTTCATAAAACGAATTAATCGAGGAAATTCTTAGTTCATTTTTTAACCATAATAGTTGTAGACCAGAATCAGATAAATCCCGGGTTAATTCTACAAATAGTTCCTTATTAGTGGAAATAAGCAAAAGCTTACGTCCATTTTGCTGAAAATTATTGCTGAAAGATAGGTCTGTATTAGTGTTGCTAGCAGTGCTTGATACAGGAATACTAAACAAAAATTTAGAACCTTTACCTATTTCACTTTCGACTTGTATCTCCCCTTTAAATATTTCTATTAATTTTTTGCAAATAGACAGACCTAAGCCGGTGCCTCCGTATTTACGTGTAGTAGAGCTGTCAGCTTGGGTAAATGGCTCGAAAATGGAATTTAATTTATCAACTGGTATGCCAATACCCGTATCAATAACTTCAACTATTAAATTAAATTTATTTTCCACCATCTCACCTTGGCCAACGCAGACCTTAATCTCACCGTTTTCCGTAAACTTTATGGCATTGGAAAGCAAATTACTTAAAATCTGTTTGATTCTAACTTGGTCAGATATAATTTCCTTAGGTAGGTCATCAGAAATTTCTACAGATAAATTAAGTTGTTTTTTATCAATAATGGGGGCAAATATTTTTATTACGGAAAGGATTAATTTCTCCAGATTAAATTTACTTTCATCTAAGAGTAATTTGTCAGCTTCGATTTTGGAAATATCTAGTAAATCGTTGATTAAATTTAATAACTGGTCCGCATTTTCCTTGATAGAGTGCAGATAATATTCCTGTTTCTCATCTAAAGATAAACTGCTTAATAATTCAACATTACCCAGTATTCCGGTAATAGGAGTGCGTATTTCATGGCTCATATTAGCTAAAAATTCACCTTTACTGCGTAAAGCTTCTTCAGCTTGGATTTTTGATTCAATCAATTCGGTAATATCACTAAAGACTCCGACTAAATAAGAAGGCTTATCAGAGTGGTCATACATAGCAGTAATTGAAACCCGCACATATTTTCTAACTTTGTTTTTGGTCAGTATGGTAATTCTGCCTTCCCAAAAACCTGCCTGTATTTCAGTAACTTGCTTGGTAATATCCTGATTATTACTTTCCTCAATAAGAACAGAAAAAGGCCTGCCTATAATCTCTGCTGCTAACCAACCAAATAATCTTTCCGAACCTTTATTCCAGTAACTAATTTTGCCATCTAGCCCGGCTACCACTATGGAATCATTGACGGACTCTAATAACCGGGATTGAAAATTTATCTTTTCTTTGACTTTCTCGGGAGGTAAGCAAGAAAAATATTGATTATCCAATAAAATGCCTCCTAAATAATGGTTGTTGTATACTATCATACAATACTCTGTTAAAATCTAACTAGAATTTATAGAATATAATCGAATAATATTAATGAAGATAATAAAAATAACTAAAAGGTTATTTTTTTGCGGTTTATCCCTAGGAAAATTTTATCTATAAACAGCTAATTTATATAAAATGGAGCGACTACTTTGAAAAACAATTATTTTATAGCTAAAGAAGGCTGGAGTTATATCGGCCTGGCTAGTTTATTGACTATAATCTTTTTTGCTATTTCCTGGTATTGGTTAGCATATATTACCTTATTCCTAACTTTATTTATGGCATTTTTCTTCCGTGACCCTAAACGCCAATTTGAATTTAAAGAAACTGAAATTGTAGCTCCTGCCGATGGCAAAATATTAGCTATTAATAAAGTTTTGGAAGATAGTTATCTGCAATCAGAGGCGATTCAAGTTAGAATTTTCTTAAGTCTTTTTAATGTGCATATTAATAGGATTCCAGCCGCGGGGACCGTTGAGTATTGTGAAAAAACGGGGATGAAATTTTATCCGGCTTACCAGTGTAAAGCAGGTGATTTTAATGTGCAAAATAAATTAGGAATTAACACTAATTATGGTAGAGTATTAGTAGTGCAGATAACTGGTTTTGTTGCCCGTCGGATAGTTTGCTCTTGCACTATTGGTGATAAGGTTAGAACGGGAGATAAATTTGGATTAATAAAATTTGGATCATGTACTGAATTATATCTACCACCTACAGTTGATATCCATGTAGTACCTGGTCAAACTATCAGGGGAGGGGAGACAATAATTGGTGAATTCAATCGATAAAGGTATAGCTAATAGTCTTACAATGATGAATTTAGCATTGGGATCAGCAGCTATAATCAGTATAACTACCCAATTATATACTTGGGCCGCCTGCTTAATTCTGCTGGCTGCGGTTATGGATGTATTAGACGGCAAAGCAGCACGGTATTTTAATAGTACTTCTGAAATAGGAAAAAATTTAGATTCTTTATCTGATTTAGTTTCTTTTGGTATTGCTCCTTCATTACTGATGTTTGCTCAAATAAGAACAGAAACCTTTTTTATTCCTGTAGCTATAGTTTTTATTATCTATATATGTTGTGGAGCTTACCGTTTAGCTAGATTCAATACCATGAATATTACCGGTTATTATGTCGGGCTTCCCATTACTGCAGCAGGTATGCTATTAGCCTTCTTATCACTTTTATCCTTTTCCGATTTTCAGCTATTAGCTATTCTTACCATACTTATTTTAGCTATTTTAATGATTAGTAAAATCAAGGTGCCTAAATTCTAATAAGTATAAATAAATTCTAAAATAGGAGAGAGAGTCATGGATAAACAAAATGGAGTAGTCTTATCGGTGAATATTTCTGAACAAAAAGGCCAAAAAAAGAGTAACATTGAAGAAGTCTTTGTAAAAGAAAATTGGGGCATGGAATCTGACGCCCATTCCAGTGATGAAGGACACCGTCAAATCAGTTTATTGTCTTTATCTAGTGTGGAAAAAATGAGAGCCATGGGAGTTGCCGTTGAATTTGGTGATTTTGCTGAAAATATAACCTTAGAAGGAATAGAAGTAGCAAAGCTTCCTATTGGTGCTAAATTAAAAGTGGGAGAAGTAACTTTAGAAGTTACTCAGATTGGAAAAGAGTGTATTAATAAAGGCTGTGCCATTAAAAAGCAGGTTGGTACCTGTGTTATGCCCAAAGAAGGAATATTTGCCCGGCCCCTTAATTCCGGGTCAATTAAAGTAGGAGATGCTGTGGAAGTCATTTAATTGGCTTATAATTTTGTGCAACTCTGACCTGATGGATTGTACAAACCACAAACCGGGCCATTCACAATTTTAAAAATATTATTTTCATATAAAACAGCGGATTTAATAGCAAAATCCGCTGTTTTTTTATTGGTATTATATAACCCGGGAGACAGGGGTATTGACCCAAATGTCTTAAGCTTTTACCTTTACTATCCGATATATTAATTAAGAATAAAGGTTTAAATGAATCCCAGTTAACATGTTTTTAAATACATAGGAGGATGTATATGCGAGTTATACCTAATACCGGAAATAATATGGCCAATTATATTCAGATGCCCAGCACTAACAGCTTAAATCAAGATAATATCCTGAAATCTATCCAGCAGCAAATTGAAAATGTGCAAAAACAATTACAAAGCCTCTCAGATAATGAAAAAATACCTATAAAAGAAAAAATGGAAAAACAAAAAGAATTACAACAACAGATTCAGGACTTAAACCGGCAAATGGCCCAAAGAAAAATAGAAATTCAGCGGGAGAAACAAGAAAAGGCGCAAGAGATAAAGGCTCCGGCTAAGAATCAGGAACCAGAGCTTAAAAACCCCCAACCGCAAGGATTAAATGCTATGGGAACAACTACTATGCAGGGACTTATCAGTGCAGATGCTTCAATGACTCAGGTGAAAACCTTCCAAGCCGTAAAAACTAACCTTAAAGGAGAGGCCCATATTTTAACCTCTGAAATAAATATGGATAAAAAAAGAGGCGGCTCCACCGCGGCCAAAGAAGACCAACTGGCCAAATTAAATGAGCAAGCTGAAACCGTCTCTAAAGATTTGATGACAAAAATGACTGATATTAATACGGCCTTGGAAAAGTCCCGGGAAGAAACTCCGGAGGGAGAAAAAACCAACAGCATAGAAACATTCAACCGCTCAGAAAATGAAAAGATAGCCGATGAAACTAGGGGAAAACCGCCAGAATCTGACCGGCTGGAAACATCCCTGAAAAGTTCTGCTGGGTCACAGGTAAGCGGGGAACAAGGTAAGGGACAGTATGTAAATTTAACGTTGTAAAAGGAAGTTAATTTACATGAAATCATCTTTAATCTGTCGCATATTGATAAGCAAAGTGGAGAAAATAGCTTTAAAGCGACAGAAAGGAGATGACTTTTATGGCCACCGCAGACTTAACCGGAGGGGTTACAATTGATCCTATGCCACCTAGAAATGGAGATCCAGTTGCAGTAAGTTATAGTGGTAAACTAGCTGGAAATTCTAATAAGATTACCTTGAATGTTGGTTATGGAGAACCCCACAATTTTTTTGATACGCAAAAAATTACCATGCAAAAACAAGGGTCAGGGTTCCAGGCCAGTTTTACCGTAAAGGCGTCAGACCGCCTTAATATGTACTTTGAAGATTCCCAAGGCAGTAAAGATGATAATAATGGTAATTACTATCAAGCTCTAGTTGATTCAGATAATATGTCCTACAGCTAAGTTATTATAAAAGGCCTCAGTATTATGCTGAGGCCTTTTTAACGCAAATATTTATTAATCGAAATATTCTTTTATCAAACTTTCGAAAGGATGTTTTTGCTTTATGAAGAATAAAGACATTATAGATATTTAGAAAATCTTGATAGGGGGCTTGCTAATGCATGATCAAACTTTAGTAACTTTTGGAGATGCTTTCTACAGAACCTGTACAAAATTTCCTGCCCAGCCGGCACAGAAATTTAATTCCGCATTGTACCATAATGATAACAATGGTACTTTCACTTATGATGAGCTTAAGCATAGGGTAGAAAAGATTGCTTGTGGTTTATTATCCTTAGGTATTGAGAAAAGTGATATGATATCAATTATGGCCCCAAGCAGCCCGCATTGGACCCAAGCCGATTTAGCTATAGCCAGTATCGGTGCTATTAGTGTCACCATCTATCCCACCCTTTCCTTACATGAAGTCAGTTATATTGTGAATGATTCCCAAAGTAAAATTTTATTTGTAGGCAGTAAGGAATTATTAGCTAAAGTCCTGGCTGGTATTAACCAAATGCCGAGCCTTAAACATATTATTGTGCTGGATTTAACTTTTAAAAGTGATGATAATCTGGCCCTGGGTTTTTCACAGTTAATCGAAATGGGCGAAACATATAGTAAAACTAATTTTGCGAATTATGAAGCTCACCGAAAAGCCGTTACTTTGGATGACCCCTTAACTATACTATATACTTCAGGTACTACCGGACTAGGCAAAGGAGTTGTTTTAACCCATTGGAGCCAAGCGAGCAGAATGGTGGGGACCTTAAACTTTTTCGATAAATACGGTATGACTCCTAACGAACGGGATACTACCTTATGTTTCCTGCCTTTATCCCATGTTTTTGACCGGGGCTCATGTCAAATCCTGGCCATATGGCAAGGTGCTTGTATTGCTTATGCCGATTCACCAGCCACCCTAATGGCTGATATGCAAAAATATAATCCAACCTGGATCAATTGTGTACCTCGTTTATATGAAAAAATCTATATTACTATCAAACAACAAATGGGGGCTAGCCCGGCTAAAGAAAAGATTTTTAATTGGGCAGTTAAAGTAGGGGAAGAAGCCTTAAAATACCGTACAGACGCAAACGGCCGGATTAATATGTCCCCCGATTTTGATTTGCCTTCTAAATTACCCTTGGGATTACGCTTAAAATTTACTATCGCGGATAAGCTTTTTGCTAAAATCAGAGCCTTATTTGGCAGTAACTATAAATTTTCTTTTTCCGCCAGTGCTAGTATAGCCCCGGAATTATTAACCTTCTTCTATTCGATTGGAGTGGCGGTATGTGAAGGCTACGGTTCAACGGAAAGTTTTAATGCGGCCATATTAAGTCCTTTAACGGCCTGTAAACCGGGACGAATGGGGATTAATGCCAATGGCAGTGCTTCCCGTATAGCCGCTGATGGTGAACTGGAACTCTCGGCTGCCGGTATATTTAGGGAATACCTTAATAAACCCGAAGAAACTGCAGAAGCCTTTACGGAAGATGGTTGGTTTAAGACTGGTGATTTAGTGGAAATCGATGCAGATGGATATTATAAAATGGTTGACCGTAAAAAGGCCATAATATGTTTGGCTACCGGTAAAAATATAGCTCCTGCTAAGATAGAGAACTTGTTTTCTACTAGCAGCAGTGTAGAGCAAATGTTTGTAATTGGGGACGAAAAAAATTATATAACTACTCTAATCGTGCCGAATTTCGGCTATTTTATTGAATTATTTGATAAAGAAAAAATTGAGTATGATAAATCCAAGCTAGTTTATGCTGAAATTGCCGGTGCCCAATTATGTATCCAGGTAGGAGATGATTTCATAGCCCAGCCCCGGCTGCGGGACTTAATAGCCGCAGAAGTTAAGGCTAATAATGAATCCTTGGAGGAATTTGAAGTTATTAAAAAATATGCTATCCTCTCCAATCGTTTCACTGAGGAAACCGGCGAGTTAACCCCTACCCTCAAAACTAAAAAACGGGTTATTTTAGAAAAATACGCCGATGTTATAAATACTTTATACTAAGTATTGGACAGAGCGAGCCAAAAGGGATAAGAGCAAGGCGATTAGGAAGCTCGTGATAGAGGCGTACATAGGTACGCCGATTGAACGGGCTTCTCGAATTAACGCAGCTATTAGCCCTTTTGGCCGCTCTGGGGCTAGGTCTTTCCTAGCCTTTTGTATTTTCTGTGCAAGCAGTTATAGTTTTGGCCGTATATGTTAATAGAAATAATTAACGAGGAGGTTAAAAAAGGTGCGAAAAATTATAGCAACCGGATTATTAGTGGTTTTTACCTGCTTATGCTCAGTTCCCCAAGCAACCGCAGCCGAGCCAACTATAACTGCTCAAAAAGCTACAGAAATTGCTAAATCAATAGTAGTGATACCTGATAATGTTAAAGCTTTTAGATCTAACTATGCCGAGTACAGTGGCAGGGGAATGTGGAATTTATTATGGGAAACTGAAGAAGGGAATATTTCAGTAAATGTGGATGTTTTATCCGGCGAAATTACTCAGTTATACCAATATTCTGAATCACCAGATAAAACCAGCCTATTACCTACCGTGGATAGAAATACTGCTATTAAAGTTGCCAATGAGTTTCTAGGTAAAGCAGCTCCTAGTAAATTTAAAGCCTTAAAAATTGTGGAGCAAAAAGAAAATGATATTATTTCCAGTTATAATCAGACCCATACTATAAATTATCAACGGATGGTCAATAATCTTCCTTATCTGCAAAACTCGGCCTATATTAATATTTCAGGACAGACGGGGATGATAACTACGTTTGACCTAAATTGGACTTATGATTTGAAATTCCCCAGTGCGGCTGGAGTAATTAGTCAGGAAAAAGCGGAAGATACCTTGAAAAACAAGGCCTTGGAATTGATGTATTATAAACCTAATAATAACAAAAGTAATAACCAGGTTTATCTGGTATATGGAACCAGACAACCGGCTAATATTCTAGTAGATGCCCATACCGGAGAATATATAGAATCATCTCACTATAGAGTCATGTATGATGAGATGGCTAAGGCTATGGGAGGAGCTAGTCCTCAAAGCGAGTTAAGTCCTATTGAAATTGAGGAAATTGATCTGCTCCAAGGATTATTACCTAAAGAAGATGCTCTCAATATGGTGAAAAAATACATTGAAATCCCCGCAGATTATGAGTTAACCCACTCTAACCTTTATCAAGATTATCAGGAAAAAGATAAAAGAAGGTGGTCTTTCGAGTGGCAATCAACTGCCGAAGCTAAAACAGGATACCTTTCTGCCGGGGTAGATGCTAAGTCCGGGGAACTATTGTCATTTTATAAATCAGATTATTCACCGGAAAGACAAAACCAAAAAGCTAATTATTCATACGAACAGGCCCTAAAAATAGCCCAAGATTTTATGGTTAAGCTTCAGCCCCAAAAAGCTAATCAGGTTAAGCTTAATAAAGATATAGAGCAAGAATACTTACAAGAAATTAGATTAAGTTACCCGGTCCAGCCGGATACCAAAGAAATCACTTTCGAATATACCCGGCTGGTTAACAACATACCATTTTATAATGATAGTTTTAATATTGGAGTAGATTTAGTAAACGGTCAGATTATTTCTTATAGATATAATTGGTCAAATCTTAATTTTCCGGCTCCCCATAATCTTATTAGTCTAGATAAAGCTTTTGCCAATCTGATCAATGAAAACTCAGTAAGTTTAGATTATATTACCCCCTATGAATACTCGGAGCGCAGAACCGGTGATAAAGAGGTAGGGTTATATTATCATTTTTCTACGACCGAACCGAGATTAGTAGACGCTTTTAAAGGCACGGTGCTGAATAATAATGGGGAAGAATTTAAAAAGAAAACTTCCCCTAAATTAATTGATATTGCCGGTCATCCGGCCGAAAATGATATTAATACCTTATTAGGTTTAGGGATAATAGCTGGCAATGAAGGCCGGTATTTCCCGGATAACAACATTACAAATGCCGAATTTATTAAAATGTTGGTTATGTCCGTGGGTGGTTACCCAGGTGAAGGAAGAAAGATTGAGGCTCTAGGTAATGAATGGTATAGCCCTTATTACCAAACCGCCATTCATAGAAAAATAATTGCTAAAGATAATCTGCCTGCCCCTCATGAACCATTAACCAGAATCAACGCAGCCCATATGATGATAAAAGCTATGAATCTGGAAAATATAGCTGAATTAGAGGGCATATACCAAGTACCGGCTGCAGATAGTAAATCTATTACCGGGAAAAATACCGGCTATGCCGCCCTAACGGTTAAGCTGGGCCTTTTCAAACTTAAATCCGGTAACTTGAATATTAACGATATAATGCAAAAAGGGGAAAGTGCTTCTACTTTAGTGCAATTGATGCGGGTATATCAAAGATAAATAACCGAAAGCGGGTGGGTATTTTACTAATACCGCCCGCTTTTTTGTCGTATCCTTATTGCCTCAATTAAGCTTTATATTTAATAATGGATAACAAAGAAGGGTGAGACCTGCTTTACAGTCTAGCATTCACATATTCTGCGCCGACTTTTTCGATATATTCATGAATGGCCTCCGGTTCGGGCAGGGGAATTAAGCCTAGTTTAATCCGTTCATTACACCGGGGACACATGATACGTATGTCTTTATAATTATAGCTAGGGTCGTTAAGGATGCGCAACAGGATGTATATAAAAGTTTCGGTTTGATTAGTTTCATTAGAATATTTGGCGGCCTGGGCTAAAGTCCAATTATATTCATTGACTGAATTGCCGCAGGTAGGGCAATATATCATTAATTCGGCTGATTCATCTTTTCTCATAATTTACTAACCTCAATTAAAATTAGGATTATAATATCATTATAACAATAAGGAGAGTCAAGCTATGTTAATAGAAAATGTTCAGGCTAAGCTTATGATAAAATGTCCGGTTTGTAAAAAGGATTCTAACGAATATAATTGGTCCCTGCAAACTGCAGCCCGCTTCTCTATCGGAGCTGATACCTGTCCTACCTTAATCATGGTTATGTTGGAGGCGATTAAAGGTGATCCGGAAATATATTCCGGCTATAGGGTAGTTTGCCCGCGCTGCTACCATAGTGTAGGTTTCGAAGAGTTAACCCTGCCCGGGGATAGTGATACTTTAAAATATGCCGAACAGGTAGGGGAAGACTATTGTAATTACTGGTTATAACCTACCTATGCAACTGCTAAAAGTTTTGTCCCGAGAATATCTCCAGCATTTCCCGTTTCAGGCGGTTATTAATTTTTTTACTTTCATGGGGATCGAGCTGGTCTTCGCTAATACCAAATAGGTAGTTATCTAAGTCAAATTCCTTCATCATCATTTTGGTATGGAAAATATTATCTTGATAAATGTTAACATCTATCATTTGATATTTTTCCCTAATTTCGGCGGGGATAAAATTCTGGATGGAATTAATTTTGTGGTCTTTAAAATATTTGCGGCCATGGACATCACGGGTAAATCCCCTTATGCGGTAATCTACGGTGGCAATATCGGGTTTAAAGCTGTTAAGCAGATAATTAAGCGCTTTAAGGGGGGAAATATGTCCACAGGTAGATACATCTATATCCGCCCTAAATGTACTGATTCCTTCGTCGGGGTGACTTTCTGGGTAAGTGTGTACCGTAATGTGACTCTTATCCAAATGGCCTACTACACTTTCAGGGCCCGGGGCTTCATTATTAGATACAGCCGGAGGCTTTTCATAACCTAAATCCTCTTCGGCAATTAACATAGTGACACTGGCCCCTTGAGGTTCGTAGTCCTGGCTGGCAATATTTAAAATGGTAGCACCAATTATATTAGAAACATCCGTTAAAATTCTAGTTAATCTTTCCGCATTATATTCTTCATCAATATATTCTATATACTCTTTTCTTTGTTTAGGAGTAGTAGCATAGCAAACATCATATAAATTAAAGCTTAAGCTTTTAGTTAAATTATTAAATCCATATAGTTTTAATTTTTTCTTTATTGGTTTAATTCTCATGAAATACTCCTTTAAAAATGTAGTTATATTTATAAAAATAATATTCCCTAGAGTAACGTTTTTATGGATGAACCTTGACCTTATTCTCGTAAATCGCCTTTATGAATAGCCTGGTCGATCAGACTTTTAGCATACTCCCATAAAGTTTGAGAAGTATGAGCAATTTTTTCATTACGCTTTCTGACTTTACTGCTGTCAATATCATGCTTTTTCCAGGTATATCCATCCGTGTAAGTGTTAAGGATAAGCGGTTGTAAACGGTCCAATGCGGCTGCAAATCTAGCTTCTGCGGTAGATTCACCCTCAAACTCCTGCCATAACTCCATAAACTCCAGAGCTTGGTCATCAGGTAATAATCCATAAATAGCAGAGGCTGCTTGCATTTCCCGTTCTTCTTTGTCTAAATAACCCACTTCATCGTAACAGTATGTATCTCCAGCATATATTTCAACAATATCGTGAATTAAAACCATTTTGATAACTTTAGGCAAATCAATTTTATAATCGGCATATTCAGATAAAACTAAGGCCATCAAAGCTAAATGCCAGGAGTGTTCAGCATCATTCTCATGTCTGGTCCCATCCAGTAATAAATTTTGCCTAAAAACTTGTTTGGCCTTATCTATTTCCATTATGAATTTAATTTGTTTTTCTAAACGTTCTGGCATAATTCCTCCTAAGTTCTTTACAACTCTATATATTATAGTTCAGGTAAAAGGCTTAAGCTATAATAATTTGATTATAATTTATAGGTCAGGGGAGCTATTTTTTTCTAGTCATATTTAAGGGATTAAGAAGGGCTTATATGATATAATAGCTCCTAATGTAATTTAACTATAGAAGCAGCATTAAATTAAGCAAGTAATACAGTTGGGGAGGACTAATAGATGCAGCAGGGGATAAGAGGAATACCAACTTGGATTAAAGTAGTATTGGCATTTTTTTTAGGCTGGGTATTCATTTATGCCGACCGTGCTATTTTAAATCCGGTTTTACTTAATATTCAGCTTGATTTTAATTTAACTAATGCACAGACCGGCCTAATTAACAGTATTTTTTTCTTTACTTATGCGGCGGTGCAAATTCCGGCCGGAATAATAGGGGATAAGGTATCTTATAAATGGATACTAGTTCCCGGCTTCATAGCCTTTGGCATATCTACTGCTTTAACCGGCTTAGCCCCCACCTATATAACTTTACTAATGGCCAGTGCCGCTACCGGCTTGGCTCAAGGTACATTTTTCGGACCTCAATATGCTTTATCTTCCCGCATAATACCGCCCCAATACCGTACTATGGGGAGTGCTTTAATAAATAGTGGCAGTGCGGTAGGTATTACCTTGGGGTTCATTGCTTCCAGTTTTATAACTTTAACCTGGGCGCAAAGCTGGCGTACTCCTTTTTTAGTTTTTTCTATTCCGACCATAGTTGTAGGGATAATAATATGGTTAGCGATTAAAGACTATAAGATTGATAATACCCCGGCTGCCCAAGCCGCAAAATCTGCTATTCCCCTAAAAAAGCTATTTACTAAGGATTTAATCATTAGCTATGTAGTAGATTTTTGCTCTTGTTATGGCTTTTTTATGGTTTTAACCTGGCTGCCTTTCTTCCTGCAAACGGAAAGGAATTTAATGGGAAGTCAATCAGGCTACATTTCATCCTTAATAGCTTTAGCTTCAATTCCAGGGGCATTATTCTTCAGCCGGGTTTCAGATCGCTTAGGTAAACGCAAGCTGCTAGCGTTATTTTTATTACCCCTGGCGGCCCTATCATTATTCATGGTAGCTTTTTCTCATAGTTTATGGGGACTTATTATTGCTCTTACCTGTTATGGGTTAACCGGAAAAATAGTCTTGGACTCCATCGTAATTGCTCATGTGGCTGATCATGCACCTGCCCATGCTTATGCCACCGTATTCGGGGTTTTAAATTTTATCGGCATGAGTTCATCAGTAGTGGCTCCGTATGTAACCGGATTTATTGCCGATAAAACCGGAAGCATGGTATCAGGTTTTTATGTAGCTGTTGTCATCTTATTAATAGGTTTTGCAGCTATGCTTTTTGCCAGTGATGGTAACCGTAACTAAGTATTAATGCTTCTTTATATACCTACAAAGTTAAGTCTTTTATGAACCATTCATATTTACTATGAATATGTTGTAAAAGAATAAACTTTAAGGCGTGATTACCATTGCCAACTATTAACTCTTTTATTAGATTGCTGCATGTATCACCAGGAACACCCAGAGTAGACGTATATGCGGACGGAAATCTTATTATTAAAAACCTAAGTTATGATGATATTAGCAGATATTTATCGGTAGGGCCTGAGAATATGCACATTCAGATATTTGCGGCCGGTGATAATACTACCCCGTTAATTGATACAGAAGTGACTATTCCACCCAGTACCAGAATTACGGTGGCTTTAATAGGAATATCACCTGATATCAGCCTCTTACCTATATTTTTTAATGTTGCCCCCAGGGATACTAATGATGCTTTACTAAGATTTGTTAATCTGGCCCCTAATATAGGCAGCTTAGATGTAAGGGTTGTGAATGGGCAACTAGCCTTTAATAATGTGGCTTATACTCAGGTGACAGATTTTGAAAATATTACTCCCGGAGAGTATGATGTGGAATTGCGGTTAAGCGGAGAAGATCAGTTAATATTAACTGATGATGTGGAGCTGGATGCTGGAAGGGCATATACAATATACGCTTTTGGTCTTTTAGGCAGGGAGCCTTTTTTAGAAATAGACGATTATGAGGATTTAATACCTTCTATAGGAAAGGTTGATATTAAAGAAAAAGTATCATCTACTAATAGAGGTACTAAAATTACTTTCATATACGCATAAAACAACACCCCCGGCAGTATTTTTGAGTTGCACCAATACTGCCGGGGGTTATTTTTTAAAAATGTATTGATTCGGAACTAAGTTCCCGTCCATTAATTATTTTATGTAACTAGTATTTAATTAGTTATTTATTGGAGATTATAATCAAGAGTACTGTATACTTTTCCCTTAAGTTAAAAAGTAAATTACATATATGTTAATATAATTTGTAATAAATCAATGTGGGAGGTCTATATGGACAAATTAATAAATATCGGCATTGTAGGCTATGGCAATCTGGGTAAAGGTGTAGAAAAAGCTCTTCAATTAACTCCCGATATGGAACTTAAAGCTGTATTTACTAGGAGAGATGTAAATTCTCTGGATAGTGATGCTAAGTTAGTACATATCTCGGAAATTGATAAATATAAAGGTAGCATTGATGTTATGATTCTTTGCGGAGGTTCGGCTCAAGATTTAGATGAACAGGGACCCATGATAGCAGCTAATTTTAACGCAGTGGACAGCTTTGATACCCATGCCAGAATCCCCGAGTATTTTGAAAAGATAAATAGCGCAGCCCAAAAAGCTGGTACTTGCAGTCTTATATCGGCTGGTTGGGACCCGGGTTTATTTTCGTTACACCGTTTACTAGGCTTATCAGTATTGCCGGTGGGCAAGGAGTATACTTTCTGGGGTGATGGAGTAAGCCAAGGCCATTCTGATGCTATCCGCCGTATACCAGGGGTAAAAGATGCCAAGCAATATACCATTCCCCAGCCTGATGCTTTAGAAAAGGTTAGAAAGGGCGAAAATCCAGATTTAACCGCTAAAGAAAAACATTTAAGAGTTTGTTATGTAGTAGCCGAATCAGGGGCTGACTTATTAAAAATCGAACAGGAAATTGTTACTATGCCTAATTATTTTGCCGATTATGATACCACCGTACATTTTGTTTCGGCAGAAGAATTTGCAGCCAACCATCAGGGAATGCCCCATGGTGGAGTAGTGATCAGAACGGGAGAAACTACTCCCGGAACTAAACAAAAGATGGAATTTAGTATTAGCTTAGACAGTAATCCCGAATTTACCGCCAGTGTTATCGTAGCTTATGCCCGAGCTATACATAAATTTTCTGAGGCAGGAAAAACCGGGGCTTATACCGTATTTGATATACCATTTGCTTATTTATCTCCCTATTCTCCCGAACAACTAAGAAAAGAATTATTATAATATCTATTAAAATAAAACCGAAAGCGGAAAACCATGTTCGCACCTCCTTTCGGGGAAAAATATAAAGCCTGACAGAACCGACAGGTTAGTGTCGGATTTGTCAGGCTTTGCTTCTATTCGTTATTCCTCTTTTGGTACGGCCTTTTCTGCCGAAAATTTATGGTAGCAGGTCCGGCGGTTTTGTCAAGCTGGGGCGGGAATGTCATCTCATAAAATTGCCCTTATATTATTATGCCACTATCCCCTCAATCAGCAAATTGCAATGCTCCACGGCCTGCACCTTGAGGTCAAAATCGGGGAATCGGACACACCATTCATAACTAACGCCCCTTATCGCCATCACAAAATGTCGGGAAAGAGCCTCGGGCGGCAATGAAGATGTGATCTCACCGCGCCGGATGCCCTTGTCCAATATGCTGTAAAACAG